>NZ_BQXC01000002.1 GCF_022836435.1 Nitrosomonas sp. PY1
GGGCCTGCACTTTTTTGTCACCCAAAATACTTGTTGACGCCGGTTGAAAATTGACCAGGTAATTTCACGTATTCTGCTTAAATTTTAGGCAGGAGACAGTAGAGGTGATTACTATGGTTATGTATGCAAAGATACGGCGGATGTATTATCGTGAACATCTGTCGATTAATGAAATTCAGCGACGTACAAGTCTGTCACGAAACACGATAAAGAAGTGGCTGAGAGCGTCCGGTGATAGTGCTGTTAAATATGAAAGAGTAAAGAAATCAGGCAAATTGACTCCGTTTGAGCCCAGGCTGTTATTGGCGCTGGAAGCGGATGCGCGTCGTCCGAAGAAGGATCGGCGCACGGCGAAGATGTTATTCAAAGCGATTTTGAACGAAGGCTATACTGGTGGCTATACGATTGTTTGCGACTTTATCCGGAACTGGCGCAATCAAGGCAGTAAAGGCACTGCGTATGTGCCGCTCAAGTTTGCATTTGGTGAAGCATTTCAGTTTGACTGGAGTGAGGAGTGGCTAGTGATCGGCGGTATTCATCGTAAAGTGTTAGCTGCACACACCAAACTATGCGCCAGCCGTGCATTCATGCTCTGTCGGGTTACCCATCACAAAGCCACGAGATGTTGTTTGATGCGCATACCCGCGCATTCGCAGCTTTTGTCGGCATCCCGAAACGCGGTATTTACGATAACATGAAGACCGCCGTGGATAAGGTTTCCAAAGGCAATGGACGCGTGGTGAACACGCGCTTCTTTGCCATGACCGCACATTACCTGTTTGATCCAGATTTCTGCAATGTAGCTTCCGGCTGGGAGAAAGGCGTTGTCGAGAAGAATGTTCAGGATATGCGCCGCCATATCTGGGCTGAGGCCAAACAGCAGCAGTTCAGTTCATTCGAAGAACTTAACTGTTGGCTTGAAGCGCGTTGCCGCACCTTGTGGTTAGAAATACAGCATCCAGACTATACCGGCATTACGCTGGGTGCTAATAAACAAAAGGCTCTAAAGTTTCACGGGATTTAGTGGCAAATTCGTTGTTGGGGTTCTAAGCCCAAATCCACGAAATTTTCAGAATGGAAAGTTCAGTCGATGGCCAACATCAAATGCCCGAGTGATGCCGTGGCGGGTTTTACTTTGATCTCGATGTCATAGCCCAGTCGATTTAGGCAGTCCATCAATTTGCGCTCCGACAAGTTCGTGAAGTCGCCGCGCATCATGTCGGAAACCTTGGGCTGGGTGATGCCCATACGTTTAGCCGCTGCCTGCTGAGTCAGATCAAGGCTGCGCATCGCCTTCCTGATCTCGATGACTAAGCCGGTTTTGATTTTAAGTTTTTCAGCGTCGGGTAGACCCAGATCGGCATATACATTGCCAGAACTGCGTTGTACCTCGACTCCATCAATGATTCGTGTTTTCATTTCGTAACTCCTTTGCCCATGCCTCGGCTACCTTAAGCCTGGCGTGAATGATGTCCATGTCTTCTTTTGGCGTTGCAATTCCTTGCTTACTTTTCTTCTGGAAGCAATGCAAGACAAACACAGCCTCCTTGAATTTAACGGTGTAGACAGCCCGGTAAGTGCCACCAACATCACTCTCAATCACCTCAAGAACGCCAGCCCCGCCAAAACCCTTAAGTACCTTCGCCGCATCGTGTTGATCTCCGACCTGAGCCAAGGATAGTGCGTAACCAACGAGCCGTCGCACGCCCGTCGGCAATGCCATCAAATCCTTGTGACTGCTTGCAATCCATTCCAGCGGCTTTTCTTTATCGCCCATGTTTTTATTATATATGAAAAGGTATATATTGCAAATCCCCGTCGTAACTGATGAACTGTCGGAAAACAAGTGTTTTCCGACAGGGGGACTGGAGACCTCCAAATCATCGGGTGCATTTAAACAAACGACACCAAAGTCCCATAGGATTTTTTTCAACACCACAGCTGACGTGGCTTTGAACCAAATCAGAGCTTCCCAATTTTAGTCCGATTTCCAGTCCGGATTTTTGGGAACTGCCAAGCCCATCGAATCGACCATTCGCTCATCCGAGAAGTCGAACTCACCGTGCAGGTTGAAATGCTTCCAGGTGGCGACCGATCCGTTACGAATCGCTTCGATCAGTTCCGCCCTGCGTTCCTCGTTTTTTTCTGATGCAAGCTCCTGTGAGAGATAGAGGTAATTCCAGCATACAGCAGCGTTCTTGATCAGTCGTCGGCAAGCTTCGGCAATCTCCTGGTCTTCTTTTTCGCTTTGAATGAACTCCTGGTTATGACCGAAAGAAACGGCCTTGGAAAATTTGTTCGAGCCCTCGACCTTGTTGAGCTGTTTTTCGATTGCCTGCCTGAATTGAAGATCGTCACAGTATTTTAAAATAAAGAGCGTCTTTGGGATCTTCCCGAATTCCTTCAAGGCTCGGTACAGCGGGTGCTGCTTGGAGTAGGAATTTAGGCGCTTGAAAAGCTGTGAGGCGGTCGTGACCTTCAATCGGATGGTTGCGATAAAGCGCAAAACATCATCCCATTGATCCTCGAAGTAATTTTCTCGAATATAGTGGTCTGGCAGTATCAAGTATCCTTGTTCCTCGTAATGTTTTCGGTGCTTGAAAGCATAGAGTTGCTGCCGACTAACGCCCTTGATTCGCGGTGCGAACTCAAAATCCAGGAGATAGGTTGACGCAAATATGACTTCTGAGTAGCCATGTGTGTCGGTCGAATGTATGTCGCTTTTGATGACGTCGTTGTGCATCAATCCGTCGATCACGTAGGCGGCCTCCCGTTCAGCGGAGCTGATCACCGTGGAATGCCACATTAGATCGCGCATGTCGATGAACGTCACCACACTAACGCCCTTGTCTTTGCCTAAATATTTGTAAGAGTAATTGGCGTTCAGGGAATCCACTGCCACCTCGATTTTCTGCCCATCGCTGGAGGTGTGCAGCACATCGGACTGATTACGGTAGATGTTCGGCAGGCTCATCCGATTGGTCAATCGCAGGATGCGATCATTGGCGCCCTGGACGTTCTGTAGCGAGAAGTACCAGTTGACCGCGTTGTCCAGCTCGCCATCATCGATTTGCTTGGAAATTTCCGCCAGTTTGCTGTGGCCAATATCACAGCCATAACCGATAATGCCGGCAAAGAGAATCTTCTTGACTGGCCGGGCTCGTTGATACTTGATCTGCCAATGCTCAAATTCGTCGAGAAAATTTGTAGCATGATCCACTGTCGCCAACATCTCAAGCATGGAAATATATTTCCGTTCCGGGAAGAAAGTTCCAAGAGACAAGCATTCCACCTCTTCCTGTTTGGGGGTGCTGACATGGAAGCTGCCGTCAGCCCGTATCGTCAGGCAAGGATTATTGCCTGCTATCAAGTTCTGGTTGGTTTCCTTATAACGGGCATCAAGCGTTTTTTCCAGGGCTTTTAAGGTGGCCTTGCAGTCGGCAAAGCCTTCGAGCCGAGCTCGTTGCAGATATTCGGCCCGATTGGCTTCCCAATCCGCCTTCTGGATCATGTATTCATCGAGAGAGCGGAATTTTTCAGAGTGTAACAGATTCAACGCACCGGACTTGATGGTCTCGGCGACCTCGACAAAGAACAGCGCCTTGTACAACGAAACGCGAAATTTGCCATCGGTAGCGGTCAGTGCCGCGCGCTGATCCTCGGCCAGAAAGTCCACGGGAGCGCTCTTGTCAACATTGCCGTCCTGTTGCTGATAATGGCATAATGCAGCCCACAATGCAGGTTTGCTACAGTTCGGCGCAAACTGCACCTGGCGGATAATGTAGGCAACGCGATGTTGCAATTTTAGTGAACGTGTTTCCAATAACGCAAAGTAGTCTTGGCCCTGCTGAATCTTTACCGCAGATTGCTTGAACTCGTCGATTTGCTGTTCGACCTGCGCTGGCTTGGCCGATTTCTCATTCAGCACGCCGTCGATCAAAACAACTTTCTGGCTGTCGTTCAGTTTCGCATCGGCGACGATAGTCCTGATTGCCGATAGTGTCTCTTGGACGTTCTGCCGAAACTGCTCAACCAGCGTGGTGAAGGACTGGTTACGCTGATCGCGTTCTCGGAAATAGACTTCCTTTTGTTCTTTCTCTGCGGCATTGACTGCCGCTTGCACGGCGCTTAACAGGATATCAATCAAAATGTCGTTCAGCTTGAAGGTCTGATACACGATGAAGGCAATCAGGTGCAGGAAGCGGTCTTCGTCCGCTCGACGCGAAACCTGGGGAATCTGGGCCTTGATGACCGAATAGGCGTAGTAGCGGATGCTTTCGTAGCTCAAGTCCAGGCGCTGCACAACTGGCATGAGGTCAAGATACAGTGTCTGCACGGTACCCAGGTCTGCCAAATTGGCTCTAATTTTCGCTGGCCGGGTCGATTGGTTGGGCTTCTTCAGCAAGGTGAGGCGGTAACGCCAACCCTCTTCGGTGCTGTTACTGGGTTCTTTTTCCAGCAAAGTGTCGAGATTGGTGCGTTGATTTTCCGTGAGGCAGGCCTCGATGATTTTGCTGAGGGTGCGTTGGTGGCTATTAAGAGCAGCTACGATCAGGTCGGCCAGCACATTGTAGCTGGGGATCGCAATTTTCTTAACTGTCAGCACCTGAATGATTTCCAGCAGAACCAGCTTGGGTCGGAACTGGACGCGGATCAGAGCGGCAATCTCATTGATAATGATGGTCTTCGCTGCTTCGTCGAACGGGCTATAGCCGAAGTAGCTCAGGATCGCTCGCTGATGGCGGGCATAGGTTTCCTTACTATAAGACTCAATGCAAACCTCAGATGGATTGATGCCTATTTGACGGGCGACATACTCAATATCCGTGTGGTGGAACTGCCGGGCAAAGAATTTGCGCCGTGCCTTGAAGTAGCCTGCCACCACTAGAAAACAGACTTTATTAATAGGCGTCCGCAAGTTCACCATTGAATCTTCGAGCAACAAAGGCAAGGAGAAAAACCGTTTTCGCTCAGAGCTGTTGAACACCGGTGGAGATTCGAATGCTTCCTCCTCCGGGGTGTTGAAAATTTTCATTCTTGCCATGGGGCGAACTCACTAGATGAAAAATGTACAGAAATTCTTTATACTTTAAACGATCATTTATACGATAAGAAAAATTAGACAAAAATACTTGATATTCCTATCGATATGTTTATCTTATAATCTGGAATTTCAGGTATTTATCGAATAACGTAATTATGTCGACTAAAGTGACTACAGCCACTCGCAAAACGGTCGCTTATCTGCGGGTGTCGACGCTCGACCAGGATCTTGAGAAGAACAAGGCGGATATCCTGAACTTTGCCAACCATCGCGATCTGGGCAAGGTGAATTTTGTTGAAGAGATTGCCTCCGGACGAAAGCCCTGGCGAGAACGTCAAATCGCACAGGTGTTAGAAGAATTGCAGAGTGGTGATGCCATTATTGTGGCCGAACTTTCGAGACTGGGCCGTAGTATGCTCGAATGTATGGAGATTCTGGCGCTCGCTACGCGCAAGGGTATCTGTGTCTATTCGGTGAAGGGAAGCTGGCAACTGGGCCATAGTATCCAGAGCAAGATCATTGCTCTGGCATTCTCGATGGCGGCAGAAATTGAGCGGGATTTGATTTCTCAACGAACCAAGGAAGCTTTGCGCTTTAAAAAGGAACAGGGCATCACGCTGGGTCGACCCAAAGGGCCAGGCAAAAGCAAGCTGGATATTTTTCGGCCGGAAATCGAGGGTCTGTTAGCGAACGGCTCAACGCAGCGGTTCATCGCGCAGCGTTACCACACAACAGAAGCAAACTTTCACAATTGGCTCAAAAAGAATGGGTTGAAGATAACCAAAGTCGTTTGTTTAAACTCACCCGCTATACGGCGGGCAGAAATGGCCCAAGATCCTTGGCGTGGCCATTGGAGACCAGGACGTCTTTCTGCTCGCCTGGTCCAAACATTCCGCAAACTCCCACTTCGTGGAGTTCGAGTGGTGTACGGCTCTCGCGCTGAAAAAGACCGTTATTCCCTGTCTTCTGGATAGCACAAGACTTCCCCCCTCCCTTGCCGCAACGCACGCAATTCCGGTCGAGAACGTTCCGGAGATCCTCACTGCGCTGACTGGATTTGCGCCCGCACGAGGTACAGTCCGCCGCGCCGAAGTCATCAACAGGCTTGATAAGATCCAGGACACCAAACCAGAAGATGTGCTGGCGCGGGCAAAAGCGACTTTTGAACAAAAAGACTGGATAGTGCACGGGAATGTCATACAGGGCGAAAATGTCACGGTAACGTTTGCAGAAGGGCATAAGGAGCCGCCCAAAGGACTATTGGACAAGTGGCAAACCTGGGCGGGGGTGGCAGTCACCTTGCTGACGGCGATCTCGCTGATGGCCGACTTGCCGGACAAGATTGAAGCTTTGTTCTCGAATGAGACTAGACTTAGCGATAAGAAAGACAGCGAGAATCTAATGCTGGAGCAAGGCCTCGAAGGGTCAATTCGCGACCGGACGGGGCAACCCATGGAAGGCGTAAAAGTGTCACTACCAAAGTTTAACCAGACGGTTGCAACCGATCCACTCGGTCAGTTTCGCTTTCGCGTTACGGCCTTTAAGCAGGATACCGTGGGTTTGCTGGCCCAGAAGAATGGTTATGATCCCTACGAGAATGACTTTACCCTGGGCAATACCGACATCAGTTTCACCATGAAGAAAAAGCCATGAAGCGTCGCTTGATTGCTCTGTGCGTTCTTTTGGGGATGCTGTTCCCCTTTGTGCTCCAGGCGAAGGACAGGATGCTTCAGGGGCGGGTCATGTTGGTTGGCGAACATGACGAGTTGAATCCAGCAGTCGGACAGGACGTGCAACTCTTGGAGTCCGGGGATACGGTTCGTACAAAGGAAGGCGGGAAATTTCGTATCTTCACCAAGGACGTCTTCAAGCCCGGTGCAAAAATTACCCTGGCCGTGGAAAGGAAGGACTGGCGTATACAATATCCGCTGGACGGAGAAACTAGAGTCCCTGACGATCTGGAAAAGGAGCTCGTCGAAATCCGCCTGCTTCCGATAGGTTCGAAGAAGTTCTGGTCGGCCGACCGTTTTGAAAAGTTTATTGCTGGTATTGCTGCAAAGTCTAGGGAACAGGTGCGGCCTGAAGGCAGGCCCCAGGAGATAGAATTTAGCCGCTACATCAAGGATTGGGGCATAAAGTATGGATTTAGCGCCCAGCAGGCCAGGGACGAGATTGACAAATGGGTAGACGAGGCGGAACAGGGAAACGATCCGTATCAGCTTGGTCTTGCGGCTTTTGCCAGAAAAAATTTCCGTGAAGCCGGCAACCAGTTTCAAGAATCAGGCGAAAACAAGGTTAAAGCGAGTGCGGAAGCCACCGCGAAAGGGCAGCGGCTGCTAGAAGAGGCCATTCGGGATTTTCGCTTGTCAGGGGATGCCAAGTACAGCAACTATCAGTTTTTAGAGGCACTCAAAAGCTACCTGCAAGCTGAGCAGCTTGTCTCGAAGGAGAAAGAGCCGCAACTCTGGGCAGCGATCCAGATTGACATTGGAAAGGCCGGTGCTCAGATCGGTACGCGAACCCAGGGCTCTGAGATTCATGGCTACTTGGATGATGCGGCGACTGCTTTTCGCGCTGCCCTGACGGTGTATACGAAGGAGCAACTGCCGCAGGATTGGGCCATGACCCAAAACAACCTGGGAGTCGCGCTGTGGACGCAGGGAACCCGCACCACCGGTGAGACTGGCACCCAGCTGCTGGCCGATGCAGCCAGCGCCTATCGCGCTGCCCTGACGGTGTATACGAAGGAGCAATTGCCGCAGGATTGGGCCATGACCCAAAACAACCTGGGAGTCGCGCTGTGGACGCAGGGAACCCGCACCACCGGTGAGACTGGCACCCAGCTGCTGGCCGATGCAGCCAGCGCCTACCGCGCTGCCTTGACGGTCCGCACGAAGGAGCATCTGCCGCAAGACTGGGCCACGACTCAGAACAACTTGGGAATCGTGCTGTGGGCGCAGGGCATTCGCACCACCGGTGAGACTGGCACCCAGCTGCTGGCCGATGCAGCCAGCGCCTACCGCGCTGCCTTGACGGTCCGCACCGAGGAGCATCTGCCACAAGACTGGGCCGCGACCCAGAACAACTTGGGACTTGTGCTAGAGGAGCAGGGAAATCGCACCGGCGGAGAGCCCGGCATCCGGCTGCTGGCCGAGGCTGTCAGCGTCTATCGCGATGCCCTGACGGTGTATACAAAAGGGCATTTGCCACAAGGCTGGGCCCTGATCCAGAACAGCCTGGGAAATATACTACAAGCGCAGGGCAGCCGCACCGGCGGAGAGCCCGGCATCCGGCTACTGGCCGAGGCTGTCAGCGTCTATCGCGATGCCCTGACGGTGTATACAAAAGAGCATTTGCCACAAGGCTGGGCCGCGACCCAGAATAATCTGGGAAACGCGCTGCAGGCACGGGGAATCCGAACCAGCGGGGAAGCCGGCATCCGGCTGCTGGGTGAGGCTGTCAGCGCCTATCGCGATGCCCTGACGGTCCGCACCAAGGAGCATCTGCCACAAGACTGGGCCGCAACGCAGCATAACTTGGGAATCGTGCTGAAGGAACAGGCTAGCCGCATCGACGGGGAAGCCGGCATCCGGCTGCTGGGCGAGGCGGTCATGGCCCATCGCGCTGCCGTGACGGTACGCACGAAGGAGCATCTACCACAGGACTGGGCCGCAACTCAGCACAGCATGGGAATCGTGCTGTGGAAGCAGGCTAGCCGCACCGGCGGGGAAGCCGGCATCCGGCTGCTGGGCGAGGCGGTCGTGGCCTATCGCGCCGCTCTGACGGTGCGCACGAAGGAGCACTTGCCGCAAGACTGGGCTACTATCCAGAACCACCTGGGTGTCGCGCTGCAGGAGCAGGGCAGCCGCACCGGCGGGGAGGCGGGGAAGCGACTGCTGGGTGAGGCGGTCGCGACCTATCGCGATGCCCTAACGGTGTACACGAAGGAGCAACTGCCGCAGGACTGGGCTGCAACCCAGAACAACTTGGCAAAGGCATTGCTAAATCTTGAGGACTGGCGAGGAGCGGCCGAGGCATACCACAACTTATCGACTCTTTATCCAGATTATGAGAAATATTCCTTTACACTGTACCAGGAGAAACTGTTTGCCTACCCGGAGGCTTTTGCGCTCATCCAGCGGTGGCTCGAGCGGCAACCCGACGACCTCTCTGCTCAAGCCAATTTTGCGGAGGCGCACTTCACGACTGGCCGTTTTGAAGAAGCGCAAACGCGTATCGCAGCGCTGCTTGCGAACCCTCAACTGGATTCCAGCGGCAGTCTCGCCTTAAGGACGTTACAGGTCGCCACGCTGCTGGTGATGAATAAGCCAGAGCTTGCCACCACAGCCTTTGCGGCCCTGCATGGCCTTGTTAAAAACTTGCCTTCCGATTTTGATTTAAGCTGGGACTTCGAGGGCAGCAGGCATTTCATTGGAAAAGAAGCAAGCTTAGTTGGCTACCGCGCTTGGCTCCTAGATCTTTTTTCTGCTGTGGAGGAGAAAGATGCACAGAAGAGACTGAGGGCGCTGAATAAACTCCAAACTCCTTTGTCCAGCGGGCTCAACCCCTAGTTGTTTATTTCGATCCATTCATTACTTCATCTTTGGGGATGTGCATTTGAATCATGCTCTAGCTGCACAGGTAAAGACGGTCATATTTTGTGCATTTGTGATTGAGTTGATTAAATGCACAAGCCATTATAAACACACATGCTATATGCGCAGAGCGATCAAAAAATGAGCTATTGCTCAAGCGGCAATTTGTTACCTGAACATACCAATTTTACATGGCAGGATATGATATCGGCTTCGGCTAGGATTTGTTGCCAGGTTATTGGTGATAAGGATGGCTTGGCGAACTAGGAGAAGTGGTGCTCAATCAGCTTTGGAAGCGCAGGGTGTCGGACGAATTTGGGATCAGATCGCCACGAGCGCTCGGAAGAGCTGCAGGGTTGCGGGAACAACTACCGGGGGCGTTTTTTTTCATTCCTATTGGGCTGGCAACGCTATGCTTTCAATATCCTCGTTAGCATAAACCCAAGACGCTTGGGTTTATGCTATAATGCCAACCGTACTGACAATCTCTGGACTGCGCGTGGTGATTTACCTGAATGATCATCGCCCCGCTCATGTCCACATCATTGGGTTGTACGAGCATCGGTTATTGATCGTGCACAACCGGGCTATCCGTACTTTGATCGCCGCTGCACTCACGCAATTCGAAGCAGCGATGAGTGCTGCGATTTGCACGGTGGTTCAGCAGGAACATGTGAGCGTTGGTACGCGCTTGTCGCCGAGCTTGTTCTGATGGTCAGACCCGGCAGAGCTGGCTAATGGGCAGCCCGACCAAACACTTAACACGCCAGATCAGCGAGGCGCTGGAGTTAAATAAAAAATGGCAGATGTCAATTCCAAGAATAAAGTTCACGATTTACTACTGGTTATGGGCCCAAAATTATCCCTTGCACTGATTATAAGCATGGCGTTGATGGCGTGCGGCAAAAATGATCAGGCTGCCGGGTTGCCTGCTGGCGGCACGGCTCTTCCTGTCAGTATGATCGAGGTGCAGCCTACCAGCGTGCCAATCAGCGCCGAAGCGGTTGCGCAAACCGAAGGTGCCAAGGAAGTCGAGATACGGCCGAGGGTGGGCGGCATTCTGCTCAGACGCCTGTACGATGAGGGCGCCGCGGTAAAAGCGGGCCAGCCGATGTTTCTGATTGATCCCGTTCCCTACCAAAATGCCTTGGCGCAAGCAAAGGCGCAACTCGCCGAGCAGAAAGCCCGCATTGTGCAGACCGAGCGTGAGGAAAAGCGTTTGCTCGATCTGCTCGACACGCAAGCCATCAGCCAGCGTGAATACGACAACGCCGTCTCTGATAACGCGATCGCAAAGGCTGCCTTGCAACAGGCTGAGGTTGGCGTACGCGATGCTGAGCTTAATCTTTCCTATACAACCGTAACGGCGCCGGTGAAGGGCATGTCGGGCCGCTTTCAGTTCTCCGAAGGAGCCCTGGTGGAAGCGTATAACAGCCTGTTGACGACACTTGTGCAGATATCGCCCATATGGGTGCGCTTCAGCCTTTCCGATAACGAGTTGGTACAGCTTGGCGGCCCCCTGAATGAACAAAGAGTAAAGCAAATCACGTTGATACTGCCGGATGGCACGGAGTACGGGAAGGACGGAGAGTTGAATTTTGCCGCCAGCAAGATTGACCCCACGCTTGGTACGCAGCAATTACGCGCAACGTTCGATAACGCAGAACAACGTTTGCTGCCAGGACAATTCGTACGCGCGCGCGTCACCACGGGAACACGCGATGGGGTTTTTCTCGTCCCGCAGGTTGCGGTGCAGACGTCTGATCTAGGCAAGAGTGTCTATGTCCTCAATGAAAAGAACGAAGCGACCGTACGGCCGGTCGTGGCGGGTAACTGGCTAGGCAAGGATTGGGTGATTCTCGAGGGACTGAAAGCGGGCGACAAGGTGATTGTCGATAATATTATCAAGCTCCGTCCTGGGAACCCCGTGTCGCCTCACGCGCTTGGAGAAGCGCCTGCCGAGCCCCCCGCCCAGCCCAAACCCGATAAGCAGGCAAGTGGACCTGGGCGAGAATCATCATGACCCGATTCTTCATCACGCGGCCCATTTTTGCATCGGTCGTATCCATTATCATCTTTCTGGCCGGGCTGGCCGCCGCGATGCAATTGCCCATTGAGCAGTATCCGCAAATCGCGCCGCCCACCGTGTTGATCACCGCGACCTTTCCGGGAGCAAGTGCCGATACCCTGGCGAAAACGGTTGCCGCACCCATCGAGGAGCAGCTGAGCGGAGTTGACGATCTGCTGTATTTCAGCTCCAGCGCCGATTCAAGCGGCACGTTGACAATTACCGCGACCTTTGAGGTCGGCACAGACGTCGACCAGGCGACTTTCAACGTCAGCAACCGCGTGAATATTGCCCTGCCGCGTTTGCCGGATGAAGTCCGCCGCACGGGCCTGGTAATACAAAAGCGCTCCAGCGACATTCTTCTTGGCCTTATGCTCGTCTCCAAGGAGAAAGGAAAGTACGATCCTTTGTTTCTCAGCAACTACGCCACCCTTAACGTGCTGGATGAGCTAAGACGCGTCAAGGGTGTTGGTGAAGCACTGATGTTCGGCGCTATGGATTATTCCATGCGCATTTGGCTGCGCCCCGATCGAATGGCGCAATTGGGGATCACCACAACAGATATTGCGACGGCTATCCGGGCACAAAACGCACAATATGCCGCGGGGAAGATAGGACAGGAACCCGCCCCCTCCGATCAGCAGCTGGTTTATACCGTCAATGCCAAAGGCCGGCTGCTGGAACCCGAGCAATTCGGCAATATTATCCTGCGTGCCGATGGCCCCGAGGGCGTTCTTTATCTCAAGGACGTCGCCCGAATTGAACTTGGTGCGCAAAGCTACGATGTTCGTACTGCGTTGGATGGCCAGCCTGGCGCAGGTGGCCCCATCTTTCTGCAGCCCGGTGCCAATGCGCTTGAGACCGCAGACGCCCTGGTTGCCAAGATGGATGAATTAAAGGCCTATTTCCCGGAAGGAATGGATTACGTCATACCTTACGACACCAGTCTCTTCGTCAAAGCCTCCATCTGGGAAGTCGTCAAAACACTCGGCGAGGCAATGATACTGGTGATACTGGTTGTCTACCTTTTTCTGCAAAGCTGGCGTGCCACGCTAATTCCCATTGTCGCGGTTCCCATTTCCCTGATTGGCACCTTTGCCGGTTTGTGGTTGTTTGGTTTCTCCATCAACACGCTGACACTCTTCGCGATGGTGCTGTCTATCGGCATTGTGGTGGATGATGCGATTGTCGTGCTGGAAAACATCGAGCGCTTGATGGACGAAGAAAACCTGTCGCCGATGAAAGCCGCCATCAAGTCCATGGAGCAGGTTTCACGTGCCGTGGTCGCTATTGTATTAGTATTGTGCGCGGTGTTTGTGCCAGTGGCCTTCATGGGCGGGATCGCCGGGGAACTCTATCGCCAGTTTGCCGTGACCGTTGCCGTTGCCGTGGTAATTTCCGGCGTGGTGGCGCTGACGCTCACGCCCGCATTGTGCGCCATCATACTGAAAACCACGCATGGCGAATCTGCATTCTTCCGGGCATTTAACAGCGGGTTCGACCGGCTCACGCAATTCTATGTCGGTACGGTGGGCGTGACCATTCGGCATAAAATCATCGGCGCCTTCGTATTTACCGGCATTATCGGTCTTTCGATATATCTCCTCGAAATCGTTCCCGGCGGCTTTGTGCCCCCGGAAGATCAGGGCTACGTTGTTTCCGCAACGATTCTGCCTGATGGGGCGAGTCTGGCTCGAACAACCAAAACCACTGAAGCGGTGCGCGCTGCCATTGCGGAGGATCCGGCAGTAGCCCACCAGTTCGTCATCAATGGTTTCGACCTGATCGGTGGCGGCAATAAAACCAGCTCGGCCAGCATGTACGTAACATTCAAAGACTGGTCCGAGCGTACGGGCACCGCCGAGGATATTGTGAATAAGTTGTTTGATATCGGCATGCAGCAGTCTGATGGCATAGCGATCGCATTTAATCCACCTACTATTCATGGTCTGGGCACCGCTGGCGGGTTTGAAGTTTATGTGCAAGCCCGTGGCGGCTCGGATCCCTTGCAATTGTCGGGTGTGGTGAATCATCTCATTGAAGCCCTGAACCAGGAACCGCGCCTCGCCGGCATCACCACCTTTTTCCGCCCTACGGTACCGCAATTCTTCATTGAAGTGGATGAAGCCAAGGCAATTTCTCAGGGGGTGCCGATTGCTGACCTGTACGCCACCTTGCAAAGCACCATCGGTTCCCTCTATATCAACGATTTTAATAAGTCCGGCCGTACCTACCGCGTGCAATTACAGGCGGAACCCGAATATCGCATGCAACCGGAAGATCTCGGCAGGATATACGTACGCTCGCAATCCGGGGCGATGGTGCCCATGTCAGCACTCAGCAAGATCAGCACTATGGTCGGTGCGGAGCAGTTGGAACGGTATAACGGGCTTCTTTCCGCAAAAATAATGGGGGGCGGCGCACCGGGTGTAAGCTCAGGTGAGGCCATCAAGCTGGTGGAAGAGATTGCGGCAAAGAATCTGCCTGATAATTACCAGATTGCCTGGACGGCCCAGGCCTACCAGGAAAAACGCACCGGTTCGGCGGCAACCCTTGCGTTCAGTTTCGCCATCATTATGGTATTTCTCATCCTGGCCGCGCAATTTGAAACCTGGGGCCTCCCGTTGGCCGTGATCATGGCCGTGCCTTTTGCCCTCACGGGCGCGCTGCTTGCCATTTTAGTGCGAGGAATGCCCAATGATATTTACTTCCAGGTGGGCCTGATCACGCTGATTGGCCTGGCGGCCAAGAACGCCATCCTGATCGTGGAGTTTGCCAGCCAGAAAATGCGGGAGGGAATGCCGGTCGCCCAAGCCGCCCTTGAAGCCGCGCGATTGCGCTTTCGACCGATTGTGATGACTTCCATGGCATTTATGCTGGGCATCGTGCCGCTGGTGATCGCCACCGGCGCAGGATCCGCCGCCCGCCGCTCCATGGGCACCGGGGTATTTGGCGGTATGCTCCTCGCCACCTTCGTCGCTACTATTTTCATTCCTCTGTTCTTTACCTGGCTTACCCGTAAGCACCCAGCAAAGCCAGCCGAAAACGTGCAACAGGAAACAGCATGATGCGACACTATAACGTGTGGGTCAGAATCCTGTCATTGCTCCCAATAATGCTGGTCGCATCCTGCGCCATGGGACCGGACTACATCCGCCCCCCCATCGATACAGCCGAAAAGTTTCGGATGACGCAAACGGAAGGGCAATCCATCGCCAATCTTCCCTGGTGGGAGCTTTTGCACGACGAGGAACTGCAACGGCTCATCAACCAGGCTTTGCTGGAGAATAGAGACCTCAAACAGGCAGTGGCAAGCGTCGAAGAGCTCCAGGCGCGCGCGACTATCGCGCGCCTGGATTTTCTTCCTAAATTCGATGTCAATGCCAATGCGCCGGCCTTCGGTACCCTTGGCGGGTTCCTCATTCGCGGGTTTCCGACGCCCTACAATTATTTCGGAAGCGCCAACCTGAATTGGGAGCTGGACATCTGGGGAAGGATCCGCCGTGCCAATGAAGCTGCCCGCGGCGACCTGATGGCCCGTGAAGAGAACCGCCGGGCGGTAGTGCTTACGTTAGTGAGCTCGGTAGCGCAGTCCTACTTCGATCTTTTGCAGTTTGACATGCAGCTGGATATTGCTCGCCGCGCTCTATCATCGTGGGAAGAATCGGTCGCCATTGCCCGGGCGCGGTTACGGGGTGGATTGATTTCCAGGCTCGATCTGGATCAGTTTGAGGCGGAGCGAGCCAACGCGGTAACCAGAGTGGCGGAACTTGAACGACAGATGATTCAAAAGGAAAATGAGTTGGGGGTGTTGTTAGGCAGAAACTCGGCACCGATTCAGCGCGGCCGTGCGCTGACGGAGCAACTCATGCCGCCCGAAGTACCGACCGGCCTTCCTTCCGAGCTGTTGCAGCGACGTCCGGATATTCTACAGGCGGAGCAAACGCTTGCGGCAGCTACGGCGAGAATCGGAATGGCAAAAGCTGCGCGGTTCCCAAAGCTTTCGATTACCGGCTTCCTGGGGGTAGCGAGTCCGGCACTGTCGAAGCTTTTGCTCTCCGGAAGCGAATTCGGCGCAGGCGGACTCGGGTTGGCAGGGCCGTTGCTGAACGCGCAGAGCCTGGGTTTCGAGCAGCGGGCGGCGGAAGCCCAGGCGAGGCAGGTATTGGCTCAATACGAACAAACCATCCTGGTCGCATTCAAGGAGGTTGAAGATGCCCTGGTGGCGATTCGTACCGTTAATGAGCAACGCAAGGCGCAGCAGGAGCAAGTCGAAGCGCTGCGCTCAGCTTTGCATGTGTCCGACCTGCGCTACAAGGGAGGGATTACGAGCTATGTGGACGTGCTCCTTGCCAAACGCAACCTGTTCAACGCCGAATTTGCCCTCACCGCAACGCACCGCTTCCATCTGGTATCTGTCGTTCAGCTTTATAAAGCATTGGGCGGAGGATGGTTCGCGGGCTGAATACCCTTGACATGGTGTCAAGGAGGCTCTCTGCATCCTGATACAAATTTCCTATTTTAAGAAGCCTGTTGCTGAGGTTTTCCCAGCCTAGCAGGCTGTCGGACTTACTGACCGAGAATAGGGGACAATCATATCCAAGTATTGTGAGCCTTCGACCATGAGTTTTCGCCCCATCAACCGCCAAACTGATTACTTGTTCCCGCCGTCGATGAACAACTGGCTGCCGGAGAAACATCTGGCGCGGTTTGTGGTGGAGACGGTGGAGGAGTTTGATCTCACCCGATTTGTTTCGGCGTACCGCAGCACGGGAAGCGCCTCGTACCACCCTTCGCTGCTGCTATCCCTGCTCATCTACGGCTACGCCACTGGGTTGTTTGCCAGCCGCAAGATCGAGCGGGCCACGACTCGGTTGCCTTCCGCTACATTGCCGCCGACTCCCATCCGGATCATGACACCCTTGCCGCTTTCCGACGACGCTTTTTCAAGTTTTCTTTAATACATCGGGATAGCCTATTTGTCAATTCTGCAGTCCCTAATACATCTGACTAATCCTGATCTTCCTTATCCTGCTGCCGCTCCTATTGGGGTGTACATTCAGCCTTTGACAGGCACGAATCAACCGGCCTCTGGTAGAGCGATAGTGTTAGCACACTTTTCCGGAATATTACCGATCAGGTTTGCTTAGCGTTGGGTAGCCTTCGACGTAGATCCAATCGGTGTTTTTTGCTGGCATATGACAGGGGAGACATTCAGTACGGTAATTAGTGGTTACGCTTCGATTTGAGCTGTCGGTTTTAATCAGCGCCCAACCCCAGCCATCGCCCCAGACAGGATTGTTGGGAAAACGGGCTTTGGTATCCTTGATCATTACAAACCACTGCTTGACGTCACCTGTCGCATGGCTGACATTGTTGCCCGTGGTGTATGTGCCTGCAGTTGACGAACGCAATTCCTTGACCAGGGTTGCGCCGTCCGGAAATTTCCCGGTTTTGCGATAGGTCTTCGCCGTTTCCGGTTCTGTGTAGACATCGTGAAAACCACTTGCCTCGCCTTCTGGGACAAACCAGGAACCCAAATGGGTCATTGACAGCCGAAAATCATCGGGCAGACGGATGTTGCCTGACTTGTCGACATATAAGGAAAAATCCCCCTTGTCGGCTATCGCTGTTCCAGCATGTGTCAGCAACGCCACCGTAAACAAAACTGCGGACAACAAAACAGCGATGTGTTCGTTTCGATACGGATATGTATTCTCTTTCAAGCGATTCATTTTATTTTCCTCCGACCGCATTCTCCGCGTTCGCCTTTCCGGCACGGAGAACAGGATAATATTGCGTGAATACAAAGTCATCTTGCGCGGACGCCTCGTGACAGCCGTTGCAATTCGCCGTTGGTTCCAAGTTCGCAGTCTTTTTTATAGATTTGTGGTCTTCGTTAGTAAAGCTGAAATAAGCCCAGTTGCCAGGTTCATTGGGAAATTCGCGCTTGCTTTTTATTGTCGCTTCCAGGCCAATGAAATCACCCATGAAATAACCCTTCCCGCTTGCTGCAACCTTGCTGCCGACACTGGTCATCTCCTTAATTAGTATGGCGCCGTCCCGAATTTTACCGGTCTTTTTCCAGTGCTCCCAGCTCTCCGGGTCAATGTAAACGGTATGAAATTCTTGGAAGTTGGCCTTTCCGTTATTCATATCATTTGGGGTGAGAGGCGTGCCTACGTATACCCACTCGCGAAATCCCGTCGGGCGTTCGAGCACGTTATTTTTGACAGTAAAGTATTCTTTAGCAGAAACACTGCCAGATATTAAAGAAGATCCCAAGGCAGCCAGGATCAATAAACCGGTTAAATATTTGTCAATTCTCATTCAATTCTCCTATCGATTATAAGATTCAGTGGATTCATGCCTTTGCAGCTATTTTCGGCGACCCGTCGTAAAGCGATTTACTGATTCTTGGTATTTCGCTTTTCTGAACTCTCCTTCCCCTTTATGGATGAACCCTTTTCAGAATAAGGTTCGCCTGTATGGCCCTGAATCGGGTCGTTCTTGTCGGAATAGTCGCCCGGGTCCTCCTTTTTATAGCCACTCTGCCCCGACGTATTGTTGCCTTGAGCATATGCCATACCCAGAGATTCCAAAAAAAGCGATACCGGAAACAATTAATGCAACTACCGCCGAACGCGTGGTTGAAATAGATGAGAAGGGCACGCCTGTTCCTTATTCATCCAGTAATATTGCTCATAGCTGCATCAGATCCGGCGCAAAAGGGTTTTAGCAGGGGCAGTAGCATCTCATCCGTCGATGGCATGGGATCAAGCCAGGTATCCCAATCCTCAGGGGCCAAAATGCAGCTCGGACTCCGCCACGCTTCATCCGAGCTGCTGGTTCCAGTTTTTAGTGGGGTAGTTTGGCAGCGAGCACGTCTACCTGATCGATCTGCGGCGGTACGGCGAATAATTCGTCGGCATTCGCCATCAGCGCCGCTGCGATCGGACCGGCCAAATGTGCCTTGCGCCCTGCTTCGTCAGCGAAGGCGTCGAAGATACCAAAAGTGGAGGGCCCCAGGCGTAGCGCGAACCAGACTGGCGTGGTCGCTTCCTGATTCGCCATGGCGAGGGCGCTTTTAAGGAAGTTGGCGACGTCAGTTTCCTTTCCGGGTTTGGCTTCCAAGCGTACGAACAGGGCAACTTTTACCATGGTGATTTTTCCTTTCTGAGCTTGAGCTTCTTTAGCAGCAACGCTGCCAGATATTAAAGAAGATCCCAAGGCAGCCAGGACCAATAAACCGGTTAAATATTTTTCAATTCTCATTTCAATTCTCCTATCGATTATAAGATTTAGTGGATTTAAGCCTTTGAGCTGTTTTTGGCGACCCTTCGTAAAGCAATTTACTGATCCTGGTATTTTGCTTTCTGAACTCTCCTTCCCCTTTATGGATGAACCCTTTTCAGAATAAGATTCGCCTGTATGGCCCTGGATCGGGTCGTTCTTGTCGGAATAGTCGCCCCGGGTCCTCCTTTTTATAGTGGCCCGGTACTTGACGCTACCGGCTACACGTTCAGTTCATAGATGGGATAGAAAGCCAGGCCGAAATGGCCGGGTATAGGAAAAATAAACCACCTTTCCATAAGTTTTGAATGTACCGAAAGCTAGCTCAATTGTCAAACACGGTGATAATCGATCGAAAAATGACTATATTCCGGTTCAGTTAGCACAAAAAAGTCAAAGATTTTGCTGCGTTTTGGCACTTCAGGCGAAAGACGCCCAGAGGTAAAGGTCAGCCCAATGATGAAGAGGATTGAAAGGAGCGAGCACGGGATCAGGTTGGCTCGAAAAGTTCAAAGGCCTGCGCAGGTGATCTGGGCGGCGCCCTGGCAGGTAGGCCGAGATGATCAAGAATCTTAGTGATTGCGCCGGATTCCAGGATAGCGGCGATGATTTTCAGGGTTCCACCACAGTGCGGACAATGTTCGATGTCGATATCAAACACCCGCTTTAACAAACGCGCCCAACTGATGCGCACAGAAGTTGTCGATTGCGGCACATCGTCATTCTCATCTGTTGGTTTACTTTTGTTTTTCATTCCGTCAGGAATAATCTCGGCTCGTAACTTGGCATTCGGTGCGAGCACGCCATGGAAGCGAATGAGGTTGAGCCTTGGCCGGGGAACCAATGCGGCCAGGCGTTGCATGAATTCTAACGGCGACATGACAATATGCGTCGTGCCATCCCGATAAGGCGTCTTTAACGTCAACACCACCTGCCCGGCACTGTTTAGCGCTAGCCGTTCATTGGCAATTGCCGGTCGCGTGATGTAACGGCACAGATGTTCCAGTTCCTTACGCTGATTCATCGCGCAACGCACCCCGGCATGCAGGCTAAAGCCATGTGCATTGACACAGTATTTTTTGTTTTCCTGTGGTTGCGTATTTTGTGTGGAAATGGTTTTTAACGTCAGCACCTTCTGCCCTGCCCGGCGACCGAGTGCTATCCGGTAGGTGCAGGCCGCCGATTGCAGTGGACTCAGCGCCGCATCCGTTTCCATTTCAGCTAAGTAGCTCATCCCCTCCTCCTCAATAAGCGCGCCGTTGCGGGTCAATGCTTTCATAATGCGCTGGATGATCTGGCTAAGCAGGCTTTGCAACTGCTCAGCCGTCGGTGACCGTGCGCTGTGGAATTCCGCCGCACCATTCTGGACACGGTAAACGCCGTCAAGCACGAGGCAATGCAGATGAATATTGAGATTAGCCGCCGAACCGAAACGTTGAATAAGCGTAATCGCACCGGTCTGTGCTTCGGATCGTTTCAATCCGGCCTGCTTGATCAGAAAAGTAGAAATAGCGCGGTGTATGACTTGCAATATCGATGTGAGCAGATGCGGATGGGCAGCCAACAGGTAACGCAATGGGATCGGCAGTGAGAGCACCCATTGGCGCACCGGCGCCCGGGGAATGATGTGGTCGACCAGGTGAGCAGCCGTCTGCGCCATACGCCGTCCACCGCATGAGGGACAAAATCCACGCCGCTTGCAGGAAAAGGCTACCAGTTTCTCATGGACGCAGCTGGCACAACGCAGGCGTAAGAACCCATGGGCCAGAATACCACATTCAAGAAATGCCTCAAATTCGTCTTTAACAAAGTCAGGTAACCCTGAACCGGTTTCCGTCTCAACCTGTGCAAAGAAAGCTCCGATGTGTTCTTGCACCAACCGATACAGAGTGGTTTCTTCCGGTCGGTGCCGTTCATAGTGGAGCTGATTTTCAACCGCTGCGTGTTGAGCTGGTTGGCGCAGGTTCTTTTGGTGGAATTGGGCGCGGGGTGTGGCCGTCGACATGATCTTTGAGAACGAAAACATTTGTTCTCAAAGTATCGACCAGCTAATGCATTTCTTGAAATCCAGAAGGTGTAATGTCCATTGAGCAGAATGTGCCGCCACGCGGTCGGCGATATCTGGTAGCAACTCATCGATACGACTATTTGGCCGGGTTGGAAGTTTAACGAGTGTCTCTTGAGCCATGCAGCCTGCTATGCTACAAAGCAACTACGGAAGAAGAGATTATTAAAACTGAGGCGAAACCCCAAGAAAGCTTTATAAGTTGACATTATAGGATATTTCCTATACCATGGCTCTGTAGATGATAAATTGGTTGTTATGAATATTGCGGAACCCCCGAAGTTACGGCCTGTTGTATGGCTGGGAAACACCAGAAAAAATATTATGGCGTTTCCAGAGGAAGTCAGGAAGCTGATTGGGGATGAGCTTCAACTTATCCAATTTGGCGGAATACCGAAGGATGCAAAGATTTTTAAGGGTGTTGGTTCAGGGGTCATCGAAATCGCATTAAAATACGACAAAGAGGCATACCGTTGTATTCAGGCCGTCCAGTTAGGAGAAAGAATTTATATTCTCCATGCTTTTCAGAAAAAAGCCAAAAAAGGTATTTCAACGCCAAAACAGGACGTGGATTTGATTAAGCAACGTTACAAGGAAGCAAAGGAGCTAGAGAGCCATGAAAAAACAAGGGAACATTGAATTTGAAAACAGCTCAGGTAATGTTTTTGATGATCTTGGAATAGATAATGCCGAGGAGCTACAAGCGCGCGGCATGGTTGGTTTTCATGTGGTTGAGCTTCTTAAAAGAAAAGATATGAAACAGCGGGAAATTGCTGAACTGTTAGGAATTAAACAAACTGAAGTGTCTCACTTGCTAAACGGCCATTTTAGCCGTTTTACCGTTGATAAATTGCTCGATTTTCTAAAACGGATGAATCAAAAAGTAACAATCCAAATAAGCCCTCATAAGCAAGGGGAACCCTATCATAACGTCGCTTTTGACGCTTAAACTGTATTAGTTCGACTAAGCCAGACGCTCATTTTCCCCAAGTAAAAACCGGCTCAACCACATGCTGAATCTGCAAACCCGCAATCAACCCAAAATACCGCGCATCAAAAGAATTCGGATTCACATCAGACATAAGCAGATATTCAGAATCATCCAGCACCCGCTCACCCAAATGATATTGCGGCAGTTCAGAACCATCAATATCTGTTTTTAACTGGGCACTGTTAGGCAGTAAGCCATCATTTACAGTAATACCCGCCTCATTAATAGAAACAGTATCCCCTGCTTGTGCAAAAACACGTTTCAGCAACATCCCATAACCGCCCGGACAGTTGCCTGTATTGATGTAATTTCGTGCCACGGCCATATCAAAAACCTCGTCTTGTGGTGGGCAGAAAGAGACGTATGCGCCCTTCCCTACTGGTTCATCAACAATCTTGTAAAACCCCACCGGAAAACTCGGCGTATTATTGTAATAAATACCCGTGAGTCGAAAAACAATACTCAACAGAAATATACCGGCACTGACAGACAAAACAATGCCTGCCAGAATATTGCATGTTTTTCTCATGATGATTGGATTATTTTGTCGCTGTAAGCAGGTGCAGGAACAGCAGCCCGCGCAGAAAACACAGAATCTTGAAAGTATAAGGGCTGCTTGCCATATATAGCAGGATAACCCGCCACATAAATGATCATGTCACCCGGCTTGGTAATCTTGCCTTCAGCATCTTTTTCTGGTGAAGTCATGCGTAAACACTCGTCAGGTGTTAATAAAGGACGCTGTGTTTCCTGCATGGTTCGCGTCACGTTACCATGCATCACCCCTACCCGCCTACCACTGGTCGTAATCTGCTCCTTGATGACCGTGGTTTGTCCGGTCAGCTTGGATAAATGCTCGGCTGTCTCAATCCGGTTGGGTGGAAAGGCATTTTGAATATGACAATTGGACGTGATGGCCTCATCGTGGCCGTACCCCGTCTCACGGCTTTTAAGTTGATTGATATCTTGGCAGATCAAATAGGCTTTAATGCCGTAGCCAGCAATAAACGCCAAGGATTCCTGAAAGATTTCCAGTTTACCCAGACTGGGAAATTCATCAAGCATCAACAAAAGCCGGTGCTTATAGTTCGCAACCGGCTGACCATCCTTAAAATCAAGCCTGTCTGCCAATGTCCGCACAATCATATTCATCATGATGCGTACCAGTGGCCGTAAACGCGTTTTATCGTTAGGCTGCGTCACAATATATAAGCTCACAGGATCAGCGTTGTGCATCAAATCACGAATTGCAAAATCCGAGCGGCTAATATTCTTTGCAACCAATGGATCACGGTATAAGGATAGATAGGATTTAGCTGTAGATAAAACTGACCCTGCTTCCTCAGAGGGACGATCCAGCATATCTCGTGCGCTGGCGCCTACCACCGGATGGTTCTCTCCATTAACATGCGGATAGGTAGCCATTTCCATCCATAGTTCACCAATATCCCGCTCAGGATCGGATAGCATTGAATCAACAAGCGGCAATGTGGCCTCAGTCCCTTCAGCGCCTTCATTTCCTGATTTATATAAAACATGCAAAATCACACCAACAAGAAGCGCCTGACTGGTTTTCTGCCAGTGGTCTCTTAGCCCCTTCCCATCTGGATCAACAATTAAAGTAGCGAGATTTTGCACATCACCGACTTCAAGCCCATCATGCATCCTGATTTCATCCAACGGATTCCAACAAGCACTCCCTTTGGGTGAGGCAGGATCAAAGCGAATGACTTTATTACCGGCATGAACCTTCCGCCAACCGGCTGTTACAGACCATAGTTCGCCTTTCAGATCAGTAATAACCGCACTATGCCCCCATGAAAGCAAGGTTGGAATAACCAAACCAACACCTTTACCCGACCGAGTCGGCGCATAACATAAAACATGTTCGAGGCCGTTATGTTTAAGGTAATGGGTTTTGCCTTTTTTATCCTGCCAGGCACCTACATATACATAATCATTTTGTGGAATCTTTTTCGAGGTTAATCTTTTGAAGAAGGATTGTCTTAAAGGAAGCAGCCTTGCCGCTTGGATGTCTATTTCATCCGCCCAGCGCGCTGACCCATGTAAACTTGAGTTCGGACGCGATGAATTATCCGCAACCATTTTTACAATCAGTGTCAGAATCAGCCCCGCTCCTGCAAATAAAACACCCATACTTCCGGATAGCTCAATAATATCCGGATGCTGGCCATACCATTTATTAGCCCACTCAAAAATCGACCAAGGCGGGTATAACTGGTTAAAGTGAACACCAAGCTGCGGTTGATATTGGAATCTATAGGCAAAATATTGCGTTGCAACCTGAACCCCACCCAACATAAAGAAAATCGCCATAATCTGAGTAAGCCTGGTTTTAACCAATCCTTCGTTCTTTATTATAGGATTTCCCGAATTTTGGTTTGAATGGTTCATTTTGACCGTCCTTTTCGAGGTGATTTGATACTGCTTCTGAACACTTTCTGCTGCAATGGATTCTCTTCCTTATCTAAACCATTCGCATCGCGACCCTCTAATCCTTGACCCGTTCTGTTATTGATTAAATCTAATCGGCGTTGTTCTAATGCTTCATCATCAAATGTAACATCAAGATTTGTATCTACAGCGACTTGAACAACTTTTTCACGGAAATCATCCGACCCATTGATAGTCAATTTCTTACCGTACTTAATCTTAGCCTCTTGTAATATTCCTGACATTTTCTCTTTGGCCGCACCAGCCATAATGACCAACCGATTGCCGCCATCACGAATGGCGATTGATCCGATATTACAAATAATCGTGCCCGTTCTAGTAATCGTCTCTATAAAATCCTTATTCTTTAGAGAATCGTCATTAGTCTGCGTACCCGAGACATTATTTGTCTGCGCGCTATAATGTTTTCTGGATCGCAATATATCCAGCGCTTCCTGATTTCCCTGCCGGGATTCCTTCACCAGCCAGCTCAACCAGTCCATTCTTTTATGGCTTGCTTTTGAGGCTTGATATCCTTCCCTAAAGTCTTTATTAATCGCTCCAATGCTGGTTCTCAATTCACTATAAACAGACGCAACCATTATTTTTTGTGACAGCCTACCCGAAGTAACATTTTTGATCAGTAGTCGTTTTAGCTTAGCTTTGGTTTTGACGGCTTCTATGGCTTGATTCTTTTTATTACGCAGTTTATTCCATTGGTTTTTTCCAAGTATTGCCGCCTCATTCTGCTCTTTTGTGTATTGCGCATAAAGTTTTGATGTATCAATTTTGTTACGCAGTGGCCTGGGCTCATATTGCTTTGAATATTGTTTTTTGGTCGTTGTATCATCATCAACCCCGACATAACCACCGAGCCTCTTAACCAAATTGGCCTTTGATAAGGCTCTGTCAATAGAACTGGCTTTAACGCCAATCCCATTACTGGAAACAAATACAAAACCATTACCGCGCTCACGCAATTCGAGGCCATGATCCTTTAACACTTGGTGTAATTCAGTCCAACTTGTCGCAGCTTGAATCTGCGCCAGGCATTCTTGTTGCATCCAACCGATAAGACTCTCCGATCCAGCCTTGAACTCAATATTGGACGCCCTACCCTGCGCACCGCGTTTGATTGTTTCGTGATTATCCGGTGTTAGTCCATATTTCTGTTCCAATTTTTCACAAAGTTCACCAATGACTTTATAGTCATAATGGGGGTTATGTATCGTAAGCCTTTCCGGATGTATTTTATTGATCGCAATATGCATATGCAGATGATCAGTGTCATGATGCACAACACTGAGTCGTTGGTGTTCACCAAAGCCTAGGCCATCACAGAGTTGGTCCTCTATTTGCTGCAAAGTCGCTTCGGATAATTCATCATCACGAAAACTAACCACCAGGTGATAGGTTTTGTCAGAAATCGCGCGTTGATTCATCTGCTGCGTATTAAGCACTTCGGCAACCACACAATCCGGACGATCCGAGTAACAATTAACTGCGCGGATTAAACCGATGCGCTCAGTCTTATTTTGTGGGTCAACAATATAATTCACCAGTCCGGCAAAGTTGCTTTTCTTAACTGAATTGATTGGGATGTGTTTGGCTATCATGATTATTTTTTAATCGAATTCTCTTGGATTTCTATTTTTTTGAGTTGATGATTTTCATCATGATGGCCGTCATTTGTGTACGGGTTTCTTCAATGTCTTTTAACAGACCATTAATTGTTTTCTTGTCAAAATGGGCTGCACGCCGATCATCGCTTAACCATAATTTTAAAAGCCCCCCTAGCCTGCCTAGATCACCGTTTATTTTTGCCAGTTCGTTTACTTTTTGGTTATCGATGATGCTGGTGGGCTCATAACCTAAGCCTAGTTTTTTTAAATATTCTGAAATACTCAGGCCGCATTTTTCGGCTTGCTCCCTGATGATTTTTCCTTCTTCCGGTTCCACTGGAACCCTGAGATGGAGTTTGTATTTTCTTTTATTCTTTGGGTTTGTCTCACTCATTGCTTTGGTTGATTCTTCGTTTTCTTGATTGCTTTTGCCTCGGCTTTTACCCTTGCCTCGCAGAGCAGGATTATCGTTGAGCACACCGTGCGAATAAGAGCTTGTGATGTTGGATGACAAGTTTACTTGTTAGCTAACATCACATATCCTGCCCTGTATTCTATCTCTATATACTAAATTATGCATTATTATTTAAGTTTGTAGTTATCTAATTCGAGCTGACATTTCTTGATTTAATATTTGTTTAATTCTTATATACCTGTTATACAGTGGATATCTACTGCATTATTGGCTAATAATTGGATAGATTATTGAATAATTGGTTGTATGATTTGCTCATGAAACAATTGAATTCTCAAATCATGCAAACCAAAAAGTTTTTGAATGGAATTATGAATACGACATTGTCGTTTTAGTACGGCGGCTATTAGCGGATATGGAAAAAAAGTTATCTCAACGGATGGCCGAGAATGCAGTCAAGAAAAACAAAAGCAATGCAAGATTCAATCTTGCAATGTTTCTCCTTCTGCGCGACGAAATAAATGAAGCCATCGATGATGGATGGTCAGTTAAATATATTTGGGAAGTATTATACGAAGAAGGAAAAATTACATTTAGCTATCAAACTTTCTTGAATTTAGTAAATAAATATAAAACTAATTCATCCCTACAATCAAAAACTATTATCGCTAAAAAAGAATCCGCGCCATTGCCTGATTCTGAATCGACGGCGCAACTCCAGCCTGAATCAGAATCGACACAAGATCGGATAAAAATAACTGACTCACCAAAATCCCCGGATTATGGAAACCCGAAAGGTTTCGAGTGGAGTACTGATTATGATCCTAAGGATTTTATTTAATAGCTGCCAAGATCATTGCGCTCATTCCCGTATTAAGAATCAAGATTCACAACGTGATGTAGCAAGCTTCAATTTAAACGCAACAATTTTATGAAGGAATTATTCTAATGGCTAAAGTACACATGATCTTGCAAGGTAAGGGAGGGGTTGGTAAATCTTTCATCGCATCCATACTGGCACAGCATTATTACGCCAAGAAGAAAAATGTTCTTTGCATTGATACTGACCCGGTGAATGCTACTTTTCATGGATTTAAGAAATTAAATGTTCAGCGATTGGATTTAATGGAAGGTGACGAAATTGATCCACGTAAATTTGATGATTTGATTGAATCCATCTCCAAAAGTAAAACCGATGTGGTGATTGATAATGGCGCCAGTACCTTTGTGGCTTTGGCACATTACTTAATCAGCAATCAGATACCTGCCCTGCTTAAAAACAGTGGTATTGAGCTGATCGTCCATACCGTTATTACCGGTGGTCAGGCACTGACAGATACCTTAAATGGATTTAAGAAGATGGTAAAACAGTTTCCTGATGATGTTTCATTTGTTGTCTGGCTTAATCCTTTTTGGGGAAAGATTGAGCTCGAAGGCAAAAGCTTTGAATCTTTGAGTGTTTATCTGGATAACAAAAACCGCGTATCAGCCATTATCAAAATACCAGAATACAAGCCGGAAACTTTTGGTCGTGATTTAAGTGAAATGCTCCAAGCGAAGTTGACCTTTGCCGATGCGATCAAAAAACCGGAATTAACCATCATGAATCGCCAACGGCTAACAATAATACAAAGCGATCTGTTTGAGCAATTAGAAGGTGCACAAGCCGTATTGGCATGAGTACGACCGATGAAAAGATTGATAAAGTAATTCAGCAAATCGCATCCGTTCATGGTGTTGCCGTATCCAAAGATGATCCCATCATGATACTGCATACCATGAATGAGCGCCTCATTTCGGATAGCAAGGCTGCTCAGCAGGAATTGTTGGATAATTTTAGAAGTCAGCTTGAAGTGACTGTTTCTGAATTGTCCATGGCAGCTAAAAATCATTCGGATCGAGTTCTTAATTCAACCATACAAACCAGCAAAACAGAAATCTCACGCGTAATGGAAGAACAATCCAATATTATTATTGAGCGTTGGAAAGCTGATTTGCATGCTGAATTTAATGAAGCCTGCAAAACAATGACAACTTCAAGACAAACCGCAATATTGAATATTATCGCTTCATTTATTACTTTAATTGCTGCCGGAATTGTTTTGACTATCTATTTGAAAATGTAAAATAGGGGTCTTTAAATCAATATTTAAAAGTCAATGCCTTAATATGATGCGCTTCCTCCAACCAACTACTCGAAAGCAAGCTTTCTAAATTTTCCCCGTTAAGCTTGTCAAGCTAGATAGCATTCTATAAACTGATTATAATCCGTAAATAATTTGTTGAGGCCTTATCATGTTTAGAATGAATGCTATAAACCCCGTTTCAGATTTTAGCCGCAAACCTGCGGAGCATATCAAACGCTTAAAAGAAACTGGAAAACCTGAAATACTGACTGTGAACGGCAAAGCGGAGTTAGTCATTCAAGATGCAAGAGCCTACGAAGAAATGATAGATTTATTAGAAACGCTAGAGAAAACAGCACAAGCAGCCAAATCTCATGATGAAGGTAAAAGTATTCCTGCTAATGAGTTTTTTAAAGAATTTGAGAAAAAACATGGCTTAAAGCGTGACACAGTACAAGATTGACATTGCACCAGAAGCCGCAAAAGAAATAGAAGACATTTATCTCTATATTGCCAAGGATTCCCAGAACAATGCAACAAGTTGGTATTTTGCTATCTATGACAAAATACAGACCCTAAAAGATTTTCCTGCGCGCTGCCCTATGGCTTTTGAAGATCGTTACTATGAATATGAAATTAGACACTTAATAATAGGTAATTATCGCGTGTTATACCGTATACAGGATAGAACCGTTCAGATCCTCCACGTAAAACATGGGGCACAGCAACGAAATCCATTTTAAACTTGCAATTCCCCGTGGTCTTGCCACGGGGAATTGCAAGTTGAATGTGGCCCAGACATCAAGCGACGGCCAGAAATATAACGAATAAGGCTAGATCGTATCGGAGCTAATACAAATTATTCAACAACACCAATTAATTTACAGTTCTTTTTTATGAGTTTCATAAAAGCTTCTCAAAACAGTATTCATCCTGGTTTGGTAGCCTCTACCCTGATTTTTAAACCATTCGACCATATCCGCATCAAAGCGTACTGTTAAGCGCTCTTTCTTCTCCGGGTGAACAAGTACAGCATTTTTCCAGAAGGTCTCATCAAGTTCAGGAATGTCACTGCAATCTATATCTTCATCCTTAATAGCTTTAATTTCCTTAAGACGTTTTTTTGATATGCTCATTGTACAACCTCCTTTCTTTCTTCTTGGCTGGCCTCGCTGAAATAATGCGCGTTATACCATTTCTATCTGTGTGAACAACAACAATGATGATTTCCCCATCAAGCGAACCAATGCTTATTATTCGCGTCTCGTTGTAATCTTTACGCTTATCAATCCATGTAAAAACATCGTTCTCGAAAATTTGGCAAGCTTCATTAAAGCTAATACCGTGCTTCTTTAGATTTGTTATGTCTTTATCAGGGCTCCATTCATAGCGCATTTTCTATATGTACAATATGTATGTACATATGTCAAGAATTATATATTTTGTGAGAAATCCTCAGAACAAATACCGAAACACCCTTTTGGTTATTCTCTAAACGATCGTTTTGGGAACAGAAAATATGTTGATCGGATATGCGCGGGTTTCCACTCTGGATCAAAATCCACAATTACAGATTGAGGCACTAAATGAAGCAGGATGTAAAAAGATATTTACCGAAAAAATATCAGGGCAAGTACAAAACGTTTGCAGTTAGAAGATGCTCTTAAATATATGCGTGAAGGTGATACGCTGGTAATCTGGAAACTCTCACGCCTGGCACGGTCGTTGTCAAGCTAGTTGTCGCCTGAACGTATGAATTTATGCTGTCTTTTTGAGTTCTGAATTAACCTCCTTTTGATCGGTTTTTTTGGGAACGCGTTGATCCGGGTTTAAATGAACGACACGAACTGGCTGCCAGTTCCGAGTAACGCCGCTCCAGCGTTCCGGATGCCTCTTCTTCGCTTCTTCATACACATTGGCACGCTTCTGCAGCAACTCGGTATCCAGGTTGGCATGGCGTTCTGCCGGGGTTACAAAGCGGATGGCACTGTGACGATGTTCATGGTTGTACCATTGGATAAACATGCCTACCCACCGCCTGGCGGCAAGGAGGCTTTCAAACGCTTGGCTAGGATAAGCTGGCCGGTATTTCATCGTCTTGAATAGCGACTCTAAATATGGATTATCGTTACTGACCGCCGGGCGGCTGAATGATGGTGTCACACCCAATGCTTGCAGGGTAGCCAACAACGTTGCGCCTTTCATCGGGCTGCCGTTGTCCGAATGCAGTACCACCTGGTCCGGCGCGATTTTTTCTCGCATGCAAATATCGCGCATGACGTCGCTGGCCAGTTCACTGCTTTCTGTATCATAAACTTGCCAGCCAATGATTTTGCGGCTAAAAATATCGATGAACAAATACAGGTAAAATAGACTCCCAATACCAGTGTGGGCAGGTAAGTAATATCCCAACTGACCAACTGATTGGGTGCCGTTGCCGATAGCGCACGCGGCTTGTGACGCTGTTTTACTGGTCGTTCCGCTCTGCGCTGCTTGAGCTGATTTTCCGCTCTCAGTACGCGATAGAAAGTTGATTCGGAAGCAATGTATTGTCCGCAGTCGGCTAGCCTGGGAACAATCTGACTGGGCGGAAGCTGACCAAATTCGTCTGAATGAAGGATGATAAAATGCGCACAGTACAAGCCATGCTCAAAGATACTGAAAATTACCCTTTTATCTCCGACATCATTAAAACCCTTGGTATCGGCAGAACAACCTTCTATTGTCACTTCCCGCCAAAATGGTTCTGGACAGTTTAGAACATGACATTATGTGCTTGGCGCATAACGAGGAAATCTTAACATCATGTTGCCTTACCGATATGTAAGGAATATAATGAAAGCTATCTCTTAGTGAAAGAAAAAATTAATTATGTCGACAGCGAAAATTACCAGCAAAGGCCAGATTACTATTCCAATTGAGATCCGCACTTTATTAGATCTCCAGAATGGAGACAAAGTTAATTTTATTGTAGGTGATTGTGGACAAGTCAATTTTATTCCTGTGACCAAAAATGTTACCACTTTAAAAGGTATTATCCCAAAACCAGAAAAAGCAGTAAGTATCGAGGATATGAAGAACACGATTAGAGCCAAAGGCAGCCAGTCTTGAAAGGTTTAGATACAAATGTGTTGGTACGCTATTTGGCGCAGGATGATCCCATACAATCGGCTCAAGCCACTCGATATATTGAAACACATTGTACGAATGACAACCCATGCTTTATAAGCCAGATAGTTTTATGTGAATTGGCGTGGGTATTGGAAAGTAATTATAATCAGAGCCGTGATGACATTGCATCGATGGTCGAAAACATATTACAAGTCAGCCAATTGGAAGTAATGGAGTCAGAAGTAGTTTGGCGAGCACTCAATGATTATCAAAACTCGAATGTGGACTTTCCCGATCATCTATTGGCAAGGATCAATGAAGCGAGGGGTTGCACAGAAACAATGACGTTTGATAAAAAAGCGTCCAAACAACCTGGCTTTCAACTGTTAAGGTGAATCCACCTAGTAGCTTTGTAATAAATACCTGCACTAACGTTCTATAACTCATATGATCCGGTGAGACACCCTGCTCTATGAGTGCATTGATTGAGGATCAAGAACTTGAGAACCATCCGATTTTTAGACCCTTGCATAACCAATTAATATAGTTTTACTTGTTTCATAAACGACCGTTTCTGTAACACTTATTTTTAACAGTTTAAAGTAGATTAAACAGTAACATACTAAGTTAATCATACAAAGTATCCTATACGTGATTAATTTCATATGAAACTTTATATCATTGTGTTATTCAGCACCTCACTAGGCACTATTGTTAGAAATTACCCAGGCTGACTTATTCAAAGTACTAAGCTTCTAAATTTAACTGACTCTTCTTAGCAGAAGATACCATTTTACACATCGCGACGCGGAGTATGATAAGTAGAGTTTCTCAGGTGAATGGGTGATACATAATCATGATCATGAAATTCAAACAAGAGCATAAATAGTTTGACTCGCTTCAATAAAGCACCCCACCGCAAGTAGCGAGGAATTAAACCCGAAAGAGAAATTAAACAGATAGACAACGATCCTGCACACGGTAATTCTAATGTTAATGAACTGGAGGTATCGTCACTACTGATAGAAAGTTATAAGTAAGAACACCTTTCTATAGGATCATTAATGCAACTTGTGTTCAAGTGTTCATTATATATAGTGTGCACACATTTTATATATATAAAATTTTTTTATGATTAGAGGATAACAAATTTGCTCTACGCGCGCTGCACCTATCCCCGCGGCAAGACCTCTGGGAATTGCAAGTTAAACGAAAGGAAATTTTTTATGTTTGTCTGCTAATAAACCCGTTGATTCAGCTTGACTCAAAATCAAAAAAATTAATAAATCAGAAACGACTCATCCATTAAGGCACAGTAACCATAGCAATGATGCTTCCGTAATCGAACTAGTCGTCTCAGCCATACGCTAATTATCGAAAAATTTAATACTATTAATTGAATGTGTTCATATGTTCGTTCGTTCATGTGATAATTCGTGCAATAGTTCATGTGTGCACACTATATATTATGAACATATGAACACACCAACTGTTTATATTAAGGAAAAATAGGAAGTTTTTATAATAAAAATATTTAAATGCTATAGGGTCTAAACAGCGCTTAAATTCGTAAAGTGCGGTACTAAATAAATAAAAATGTATATCGTGTTCATATTATAACGTGTGCACACTTCAACACATGAATACATGAATACATGAATACATGAATACATGAATACATGCACATTATGTCTAGCTTACAGTTTTTTGTGTAATTGTCGGTTTTTGACGGCTATGAAAGAGCATATCAATTGCTTCGGCTAGTAAAACTTGAACAGATGAATTTTCATCTAAAGCAATTTGACGTAATTGCTTTGATACTTCTGGAGAAAAATAACCTCCCACGTGTTTAGTATTTTTACGTGAAGGTCGATCGTGTAGGGAAGGTGCATTACTAGTAGCTCTTGTGCCTGATATTGGTTCGACACGTTCATTAGCAGAACGCCCTTTTAAAGCTGTTGCAAATTTATTGGTCATGTTCTTATGGTCCTTCCATTTAATTTCTCTTCGGGTTTAATTCCTCGCTGCTTGCAGTGGGGTGCTTTATTGATTCATCTTGTTCAATTGTGCACACATGAATGTGTGCAAATTTGCCGTTTCTTTTGCGGCTTTACCATAACACTCAAACTCCTGTGCAGTTAATCCAGTAATCAATGATCGGGCAAAGGCAATACGATTAACAAGCTGAATAGGGCATACTTCCACATTTAACTCTCCGATTGCTTCCATTGCTTCCTCTGCTTCTTGTCCCTGTGGCGCAACGGCATTCATCACAACGAAAATTGGCGTGCCTGTGGTTTGAACAAGCGCAAGAGTATTTGAAATCGCCTCCATATCGAAAATAGCAGGGCGACAAGGAATAAGTACAAGATCAGCCACCTTGGCAGCCTCTAAAGCTGCGCTATCAGAGTGAGGTGCAGTATCAAGAAAAAGTCTTTGTCCTCCGGTTTCTTTCACACGCCGTATTTCATTATGTAAACGGCTAGCATGAGCTGATAGCACTACAGGCAATTCTTTTTCACGGCGATCCGCCCATTTTGTTGCAGAAGCTTGTGGATCGAGATCGATTAGGGCAGTATTTAATCCTGAATTTGAAGATGCAACTGCTAAATGTAAGGCAATGGTTGTTTTCCCTGAGCCTCCTTTTTGACTAATGATAGCAATAGTTTCCATGGTAATCTCACACGTTAGATTGATCACACTGAAATGTGTGCACACATGATATTATGCATGTGTTCTTATATTTTGTAATATATAAATAATATTGATTAGAAATTAATAAATTTGCCCCGCGGTGAATTGCGAGTTAAATAATTTTATTTAAGGGTGAGGAAGGAAGAATAGAATTCACTAAATGGTTATTTAATTTTTTGGCTAAGTGTTTTTGAAACTTCACTTGTACTTGTTTTGTTGTTTTCATATTTGATATTTATCATTAAGCCTGTTTCTGGGATTTGGTCAAAAAAGCTTAGATCATGTTTTATATATTGCAATCCATTTTTTTGATAAAGCACATTCTCTTTTTTATCGATATGAATGACTTCGCCAATGTTATCTTTTGATGGGTCTGCATCAACAGCGTTATATAAATTATATATACCGGGCTTGATGCCTATAGCTTTGCTTACATTGACAGTTTTCCACTCGCCTGTGGAATCATTTTGAGTTAATTTTTGTCCGTTCATAACAAGTAATCTTTTTTTCATAGTGTCAAATGACCTTCACTTTCATGAATAGTTAATCCAGACAACGAAAGTTGTATTTTTCTTTTATTTCTTGGCGTTAATTTTTTTAGATTTAAAATCATTTTGTATTTTAGGTGGGGGACTAAATGCAACTAGAATTGATTTCTAGCAGATTATTAAGCTGTAAAGAATATCGGTTGATGGTATCCCATTCACTGTGCGCTTAAATCGTCTTAAATGTGCCTTAAATTGTTTGAGCAAGGATTATTTTATATAACGAAGCTGTGATTTGTAATATTGTTTTTGATATAAACAGGCTAATGGTATTTTAATTAATTAAGCGGGGTGGATGGTTAGCTTCACCGGGCTTAATTAATATGTTTGTCGACAGTTACGATTAATATATTAATATGAATAAAAGAAGAAAAGAATAAGAAGTTATCCACAGGTTAAATACTATCTAATATCAATTAGTTATAAGGATAATAATGGTTTATCTGTGGGTTAAAACTATAACCTAGTGTTTAAAAGATTGGGAGAAGTTAAATTTTTAAACTTATGTGTGAGTTGGAACTATAACTTTTTAGCTGATGTGTGAGCTGTAACTATATCTTTTTAGTTTAGGTGTGGGTTAGAACTATAACTTTTTAACTTATGTGTGAGCTGAAACTATATCTTTTAGTATCTATGTGAGTTAAAACTATAACTAAGTGTGAGTCAAAACTATATGATATGTGGGTTAAAGCTATAACATATGTGAGTCAAAACTATATCATATGTGGGTTAAAGCTATAACATGTATGAGTCAAAATAAGAGTTATGTATAGATTAATTATTCCTATGCTTTTTTGATAATGCGAATGTTTGATTTTTGTGCTATTGTTTTTGTATCGGTGGCACGCTTATTAGAAGCTATTTGTTCGCTAATGAATTGTGGAGCTGCTTTAATTGTGTATTTTACGTCTGAAATAGTACGGCCTGTTTTACGCTCATCTATTTGAAGGCACTGAATAATTCCTTTTTGTTGTAATTCATTAAAAGCAGATAGTATTTTTCTTCTGTTATCAATTTCTCGTGTTTGTTGCAACAAGCCACTTGTTTGTTTTATATCTGAATACATACATGAATATTCAGTTATGGGACTGGCTTGGGTAAAACGGTTTATGAGCCGCTTGTAAATCCATCTAGTTAATTGTTCATTACAACTCATTAAGCGGTCATAGTTAAATTGACGATAGTCAAGATTGTTTATACTGTGGCTAATGAAGAGTGGAAGTCTTGCGATGTGATGTGTATCAGTAGATGCCAAGTATTCATTACGACCCACTGTAACAAGGTCTTGAAGGATGTTTCCATTCCAAATTTCTTTATTGTTTTTTGAAAGAGTGATGTTGCATTTACTCATTACTTCTATAGCATGTTTTATTTGATCAAGATCACGTGTTCGGCCCCTTATTTTAAGTTCTTTTTGTAGCATTCCCAAAGTAAACTTAACCCAGCTTTCTATTTTTTCAGGGTCATGAATCGCATATTGTTGATCACTAAATATCTTCTTTAGAGCCTCTTCTATGAGTTCTTCTGTAACGCCAGGGAAATAAGCTTTATAGCCTCGGTTCTTTTGCTCGATTAATGCGGGCTGAATAGAAACAGAGTATTCGTTGCCGTTTTCCTTATATGTCCATTTATAAGGTTTTGCTAATCCATCAATAGTACGCAGTTTTTCTGCTTGTTTAGTTGTAAAGAAATACTTCGGTATACGTTCCCATAATTCAACAGTATTTGAGACTTGACTTAAATCATTGGTTACAAAATGAGAAAATAAATCAAGCTGCAAACTTTTTATTGGATCTTTTGGTGGTTTCTTCATTGGGGGTCTGTGGGTATTTGATGTATTAGATTGGCTATAAATTATCGGCGAGTTAAGCATGTCTTACTACCTCTTTGACCTAGAAAATAAGTTAAAACTTTAATTCAGAGCTCTATAACAAATAAATATTTATATATCGGTTATTTATTAGTTTTAAATATCTTATATATCTTTTTATTATTTTGCAAAGTTAACTAATTTATCTAGTAAAGTTGATAGATGTGTTCGTTCCTGTATTGTCAGACTATCAAGAGCTTTAGCTGATATATCATTTTGTGTTTCAATTTTTTCATGAAACTGGCCTAAAAGAGTTAGTAATTTATCGTTGGAGTAATGGGGTGGTGGGTTTGTTTTCTTTTTGCTATTTAGAATTTTAGTATCTGGATTGCTTGTAGTCTGAGTAATTTGTTTCTCTTCTGTTTTAATGAATTGGCGTAAAAGTTTGACGGAGCCGCGTGTTATTTCTTGTTCTGAATTATTTAACCATTCAATTACAATTTCAGGAGCTTCTTTAAACGCATTAACAAGGCTATTTATTACTATTACATCTTGCGTTCTCCCGGCATTAAATATAGTTGCAATTGTTTTTGGTAAATTTAGGAGTGTGTAGTGTTGTGATACAAATCCGGGAGATTTACCAATCATCTTCGAAATTTCTACATTTTTAAATCCTTTGGAATATTGATAACCAATAAAATCAGCAATTTCTCTTGGTGTTAAAGCATCTCGTTGTAGGTTTTCAATCATTTGATCAACTTTAGAGTAATCGGTGTCTATAAAAGCCGGGATTGTTTTTTTCTTGGCGAGTATAGATGCTCGAAAGCGTCTGGCGCCGTGATTTATAATAAAGCGGCCTTCTATTTGGGGGTGAGGATGTACTGAAATTGGGGTTTTCACACCACGAAGACGGATAGTGTCTGAAAGTTCTTGTAAGGTCACGGGATCAAATTCAGTACGTGGCTGGTTAGGATCTTCATCAATCAAGCTTAAATCAAGCTCTAATGAACTTACCTTAATAAGGCTATTTTTAGTGCTGTAATTCATTATCTTTTGGTATTTTTTCTAGAATTTATAAGGATAAAATTATCAATACAGATTTATTACTTTATAAACCGGAAGCACCTAAATTAATTCTTTGCTATATCAGTTATTCTCTCCTAGAAAACATAAAGATATCATTGTATCTTTATGGATATATAAGTTAAAGTTAAATGTAATACAAAAAATTATTGAATCAATATTCAAAAGCTGATTCTTTAACAGGATAAACATTAACCCATATGGCGAGTACTAACCGAATCAAGTCAAACGCAGGGAGAAAGTAAGCTTGTACAACCAGATATTTTTAACAAATGTAATACGAGTACTGGATGAGTTAAACATGACAAAAATAGAGTTGGCTGAAAAAGCTAATATCTCACTATCTTTTTTGTCTGACCTGACAAAAGATAGGGCCAACCCGTCATTAAGAATTATGGAGGCTATTGCAAATGCTCTGGAAACACCACTTCCTATCCTTTTAGAGCAAACAAATCTTTCTGAAGCAGAAATGAAAGAACTTATGAGCGTGACACCAAAATCAAACTTACCAGAAGGGCTATTACACGTGTGTGGGACACTCACGAAGTTTCAAGCTTATCAGGTTCGAATTTGGGACACGGAAAATAAAAAGCAGGTATTAACCCGTAAAAAAAGAAAAGTAAAATAGTAGTTGCATTAATTAGTATCTCGTTATATTGTTAATTAAGTTTAACGAATAAACGGGATATATCCATGTTAGATTCTGAAGATAGTTGCGCGACGCTGAAAGACAGAGCCAAGCGAAAGCTGGATCGAGACATGGGACCATTACTAATCAATGCGCTGAATGATCCCCAAACGGTTGAACTAATGGTCAACGCCGATGGCCGCGTCTGGCTTGAAAAACTGGGTGAGACAATGGCGTGTATCGGTGATCTGCGGCCAGCCCAGGCCGAAGCCATTATCAAAACAGTCGCCGGATACCACAGCAAAGAAGTCACCAAGCTAAAACCCATTATTGAAGGCGAGTTTCCACTCGATGGTTCTCGTTTCGCCGGACAACTTCCCCCCATAGTGTCATCCCCAACATTCGCTATCCGCAAAAAAGCGGTTGCGATATTCACGCTAGAACAATACGTTGAGCAAAGAATGATGACGGTTAAGCAATGCCAGAAAATCAAATCTGCCGTTGCAGAACATCGCAACATCCTTGTTGTGGGTGGCACCGGCTCCGGTAAAACCACACTGGTTAATGCAATCATCAATGAAATGGTCAACCATGATCCGTCTGAGCGGATTTTCATCATTGAAGATACCGGGGAGATTCAATGTGCTGCAGAGAATTTTGTGCAATACCACACGTCATTAGATGTTTCGATGACCCAACTACTCAAAACCACCTGGCGTATGCGTCCAGATCGAATACTGGTAGGGGAGGTGAGGGGTGAGGAAGCACTGGATTTACTCGATGCCTGGAATACAGGCCATGAAGGTGGAGCGGCCACACTACACGCCAATGATGCACTTTCAGGACTAACCAGATTAAATTCATTAATTACACGTAACAAATCAGCACCTGCGGATATTGATGCACTAATCGGAGAAGTTGTGCATTTGGTCGTGCATATACTTCGCACACCAACGGGACGTCGTATTCAGGAAATCATAGAAGTTGATGGTCACAGGCGGGGTAGTTTCCGCATCAAAAAATTCTAAATCAAAAAAGAGGTATTCAATGAAATATGCCATGGCACTGGAAAACTCGAAAGTTTCTGTTCTCAAAAACTCATTAATCGTATTAATTCTGTTTCTATTGTTTGTTCCGGAGCTAGCGCTTGCATCAGTGGGTGGCGGCGGTGCATTACCGTATGAAACCTGGCTTGTGAGTCTCAGAAATTCAGTTACTGGTCCCGTTGCTTTTACGCTCTCCATTGTCGGCATTGTTGTTGCCGGTGGTATTTTGATCTTTGGTGGCGAACTAAACGCATTTTTCAGAACATTGATTTTTATTGTCTTGGTCATGGCGCTATTGATCGGCGCACAAAACATCATGACCAATCTGTTTGGTGGTGCTGTCATTTCATCTGGAGGCGAGGTATTACAACTCACGCTAGAATCGACTGACGAATTGATTACGCCAGAAAGTAACACAAGTGAGGGCAGGGGATAGCCATGTCCTTGCGCTTAACGCAGATCAGGCAATCCGCGAATCGCCCCAATCTTTTTATGGGTGGTGATAGGGAACTTGTCATGTTCTCCGGATTGTTGGCTTTTGCGTTGATATTCAGTGCATTTGAATTCAAGGCATTTGTATTTGGAACCACCTTATGGGTTTTTGCCTTATTTGCATTGCGCCTGATGGCAAAGAATGACCCGCTGTTACGCAAGGTGTATTTGCGGCACCGTAAATACAGAACCTATTATGCGGCACGTAGTACGCCTTTCTACGAAAACACAAAGTCACAAGGGAAACAATACCGATGATAGAGAGCGTAATTTTCTTTTTCTCCGGCAGCGGGATGGTGATGTTATTCATTTTGTTTATGCGTATTAACGTAGTCGGGAGCAAATCAAAATTAGTTAAGCATCGCTCTAAAGAACCCGGTTTTGTTGACCTGCTTATTTATGCGTCTGTAGTTGATGAGGGTGTGATTGTCGGCAAAGATGGGTCGCTCATGGCGGCGTGGGCCTATCAAGGCGTAGACTCGAATAGCAGCACGGAAGCTGAACGCGACCAAGTATCCTTACAAATTAATCATGCTTTATCACGTATGGGTTCCGGTTGGATGATCCATATTGATGCTGTTCGTAAACCCGCCCCCGGTTATTCCGCCAAAGATGATTCGCATTTCCCGGATCCTGTCTCAGCAGCCATTGATGAAGAACGGCGTGAATTTTTTGAGCGTGTGGGCACGTTATACGAAAGTAATTATGTGATAACAGCCACCTATTTACCGCCGCTACTGGCACAACAGAAGTTTGTTGAACTGATGTTTGATGACGAGGGTGTACCGGTTGACTCCAAAACCAGAACAATAGCCTTGCTTAACCATTTTAAGCGCGAATGCGCGAATATTGAATCACATCTATCCAGTGTTTTCAGGATGAAGCGGTTGAAGGGTAAAACGATAACCAAAGAAGATAATTCGTCTGTTAATTATGATGCTTTTCTACGCTGGATTCAATTTTGCATCAGTGGCCTTGATCATCCAGTGATTCTACCCAAAAATCCAATCTATCTGGATGCGCTATTAAGTGGTCAGGAGTTTTGGGGTGGGGTAGTACCTAAAATCGGACAGAATTTCATACAAGTCGTATCCATTGAGGGTTTTCCGCTGGCATCTTCACCAGGACTCATTAATTCGCTAGCTGATTTGCCTTGTTTATACCGTTGGTCAACGCGCTTCATTTTCATGGATACACACGAGGCGGTCGGCCACCTGGAGAAGTTCAGTAAAAAATGGAAACAAAAGATTCGCAGCTTCTTTGATCAAGTATTTAATTCGCATAGCAGTAATGTCGATCAAAACGCCATAAATATGGTTAGTGACGCACAAGCTGCAATTGCTGAGACAAATAGCGGCGAAGTGGCACAAGGTTACTATACCAGTGTGGTTGTGTTGATGAGTGAGAGCCGAGGGGATTTAGAGGCTTCCGCACGACAAGTGGCCAAAGCAATTAATCATTTGGGATTTGCCGCTCGAATTGAATCAATCAACACGATAGATGCGTACTTGGGCAGCTTGCCTGGACATGGTGTTGAGAATGTACGCCGCCCGCTATTAAACACAATGAATCTGGCTGATTTGATGCCGAGCAATACAGTATGGCCGGGAAAGAATGAAGCGCCTTGTCCGATGTATCCGCCAATGGCTCCGCCACTCATGCACTGTACTACCCAAGGCGCTACGCCGTTTCGGCTAAACCTGCATGTGCGAGATTTGGGTCATACCTTCATGTTTGGCCCAACCGGTGCGGGTAAATCAACGCATTTGGCCCTCATAGCTGCGCAACTGCGGCGCTACGAGGGCATGTCCATCTATTGTTTTGATAAGGGCATGTCAATGTATCCGCTGACCAAAGCAGTTGGCGGCAAGCATTTTTCCGTTGCCGCAGATGATGATTCTCTGGCGTTTTGCCCCCTTCAATTTCTGGAAACAAAAGGTGATCGTGCATGGGCGCTGGAATGGATTAGCACCATCATCGAACTGAACAACAGTACGATTACACCAGCGCAACGTAATGAAATCAGTAACGCCATCAGCAGTATGCACAGAAGTGGTGCAAAAACCTTATCTGAGTTTGTGGTAACGATTCAGGATGACTCCATCCGTGATGTACTGGCGCAGTACACGATTGATGGCATGATGGGTCATTTGCTGGATGCAGAAAATGACGGGTTAACCCTGTCGTCATTCACAACATTCGAGATCGAGGAACTAATGAACCTGGGTCAGAAATATGCATTGCCAACCCTTTTATATCTGTTTAGACGCATTGAACGTGACTTACACGGCCAACCGGCGGCAATCATACTGGATGAAGCTTGGCTTATGTTGGGTCATGCTGCGTTTCGTGAAAAAATCCGTGAATGGCTAAAAGTCATGCGTAAAGCGAATTGTTTCGTGTTGATGGCAACGCAAAGCTTATCCGATGCAGCCAACAGCGGCATTCTAGATGTGATTGTGGAATCCACCGCAACAAAGATATTCCTACCGAACGTACACGCGCGTGATCAGGATACTGCGGCGTTATATCGACGCATGGGACTGAATTCCCGCCAGATTGGAATCATTGCATCGGCGGTTGCTAAGCGCCAATATTATTATGTATCAGAAGATGGCAGAAGGCTCTACGACTTGGCATTAGGCAAACTAGCTTTAGCCTTTGTCGGCTCATCAGATAAAGAATCAATTGCCACAATCAAGCAGTTGGTCGCAAAACATGGCGACAAATGGGTCAAGGAATGGCTGGATATTAAAGGACTGAAATTAAATAATGAGGCCATGTCATGAAGTCAATACAAGCACTACTTAATCTTAATCCTAAAAATGCACGATTAGCTGATGAATTCATAGAGGGTGGCCGCCGCGAAGGGGAAAATGAGAATCCTTATTTATCGGGGCGGCGCTCGTGGAATGATCACATGGAATCTGTGGCTGCATCGCGCAATATGTGGCAGATACTGGCAATACTTTCACTGATGATCACACTAGCAGCCGTTGGGGGGATTATCCATATCGGCAGCCAGTCGAAGTTCATTCCCTACGTGGTACGAATTGATAACCTGGGGGAGGCGATAGCCGTGTCACGGGCAGACATGGCGGCACCGGCTGATCCTCGGGTTATTCACGCATCGGTCGCTTCGTTTATTAATGATTTGCGGATGGTAACACCTGACATTGCCCTACAGCGCCGCGCAATTTTTCGGGCATACGCCATGCTCTCATCGGATGATCCGGCAACCGCCAAAACCAACGTTTGGCTAAACGGCACGGATACGAGTAGCCCATTCAAACGCGCCGCGAATGAGACTGTGAATATTGAGATTGTCTCGGTTATTCCGCAAAGCCCCGAAACCTGGCAGGTGATCTGGAGAGAATTGGTTTATGACCGTCAAGGGCATCCCAAAGAACCCCCCTTCATAATGCGCGCGCTTTTGACTATCTATAGCATTGATTCAACTGCAAATACAACTGAGGAACAAATTCGCAATAACCCGCTCGGCATCTATGTTCGGGATTATTCTTGGGCAAAGCAAATATAAAAAGGAATGATAATGAAATACGCTCGATATGCACTTATTACTCTCTATATTAGTTTGCTTCCTTCTGTTGTTTTAGCGGTAGGCAGTAATTTTCCTGATTCCTATTTTGCAAAAGACAATCCTCAATTAACACCACAGGAAAGAGCTTCAATTGAAATAGCCAAGAAATGGCAACAATCCAGCGCCACGGGAATCAAGCCGGTCGCTGGACCCGATGGCACCATCCGGTTTTTGTTTGGTGCGCAACAACCTAGCATTGTCTGCGCGGTGTTGCAGGTTTGCGATATTCAATTACAGCCCGGCGAACAAGTGAATTCTATTCACCTAGGCGATCAAGTGCGTTGGCAAGTCGAACCGGCAATAACAGGCCGTGCCGCGTTCGAAGTACAACATTTGATTGTGAAGCCCCTCGATGTCGGACTGGAAACATCACTGGTTGTGACTACCGACCGGCGTACTTATCATATGCGGCTCAGATCCCATCGGCAGGAATTTATGCCGCGCGTCGCTTTTATTTATCCCGAAGATGCACAGGCAAAATGGGATGCCGTCAAAATGAGAGAGAACCACGCAATGGAGATTAAATCATCTCGAACAATACCCTCGACGGGAGAGTATTTAGGCGATCTGGATTTTTTGTATAGCGTGTCTGGATCCGCAGCCTGGAAGCCACTGCGCGTCTATAACGATGGCAAGAAAACAATTATTCAGATGCCGACAACCTTTTCGCAAAAAGAAGCGCCGGTTTTGATGGTGGTGCGTAAAGAAGGTGGCTTGTTCTCACAAGACACAGAGGTAATGGTTAATTACCGCTTGCAGCATGACCGGTACATTGTGGATGCGGTTTTTGATAAAGCGTATCTGATTGCGGGTGTAGGCAGCGATCAAAGCCGGGTGACGATCACCAAAACACAAGGAAATTAAAATGTTCCGGTTATCAATGCTTGTTTTGATATTCATTCTGACTGGTTGTGCAACAACACAATTTGGCAATTTTGTGGCGCATAACGATGAGGCTCACAACAAAAGTATAGCCAGTGATGTGACAGGGCAACTAATACAGCTTTATCCACCGGCCAGCACGCAATTTAATATGCAACATCCAACGGTAGATTCATTGGGTGATGCTTTAGTAGATAATTTGCGAGCTGGCGGCTATGCCATCCATGAACATAAAAAATCAAACCTTAACAAGTCAACGGATACACCTACATCGGATGGTATGACGCTTGGATATGTTTTTGACCAAATGGACGGCTTATACCGTCTCACAGTCTTTGTTGATCAGCATGTTCTAACTCGCGCGTATATTTTCAATGAGAGCACAATAAACCCGGCAGGTTACTGGGTTCGTAAGGAGTAAGTTATGAGTATGTCTGCTGACGCATCTCCTGAAACCATATCGTCATCTGGCGTGCGCCGGGTCAACAACCTTCCGATTTATATTGTTGTCGGTATCATGCTGGTTTTTTTATTAATCATGATGGTTGTAGCAATAAATCGCTCAGAACCACAAGACTCAAACAATACCGAAGAAAGCAAAAAAGCTGGATCAAGCAATATGCTGGCCGCGTTTATTACGGGCGAATACAAGGATGGCTTCATTGAACCGGAAAGACCGGCACCCACAGAACCTGCCCTGGACTTGCCGCCAGAAATCATGATTGCACGCCCCAGTAATCTTGATTTACCCCCATTACCACCAGTGAACAGTCTCGAAAGAGATCCCGCTTCAGAGCATATTCGTATGATGAAGTTGCAACTATTTGAGCAAGCGGTAAAAGCAAAAACCAATGTGGCTATGGAAGCACCAAGAAGTGCTGGTTCATCTTCACCTCCATCCGCCAACTATACTCCTTCTGGCGTAACACCCAGCAGGAAAGAAGCATTGGCACGAATAGCAGCAGTCAGACAGCAAGTCGATGCACAAGCAAAAGATGATCCTGCTGCTGCCTATCTTGCGCGATTACAACAAATCAAGGACAGTGGGCATATCGGTGGCCGCGATGGTTTGGATGATTCAGCGCCAGAATTAATTGATGCGGATTCAAAAAGACCTGATAACAATTATGCAAACTTTGATGCAACAGGGCAGGGGAGTCGTTGGAAACTGGACAGCAAGCCAGCAGCACCCGAAACACCGTATAGCCTACTGAACGGATTTGTAATACCGGCTGTGCTTATCTCCGGTATTAATTCAGAACTGCCCGGCCAAATCATGGCGCAAGTCAGTCAGGACATTTATGACACACCCGTAGGCCGTTGGCGCTTGATACCTCAAGGCGCTCGTCTGGTCGGGAGTTATTCCAGTGATGTTGCCTATGGTCAATCGCGTGTATTGGTTGCATGGCAACGGATTATTTTTCCTGACGGCAAGACAATGGATATTGGTGCGATGCCGGGAGCTGATGGTATCGGTCAAGCGGGATTCAAAGATCAAGTCAATAATCATTATTTGCGAATATTCGGATCGGCATTATTGATGTCAGCCGTGATAGCAGGAGCCACGTACAGCCAGCGTGATGCTGGGGGAGGGGGCGTATTCGGGCGGCAAAATGCCGGTAGCATATTGAGTCAGTCGCTAGGCCAGCAACTTGGGCAAGCGACCACGCGGCTAATGATGAAAAATCTGAATATTGCGCCAACACTAGAGATACGCCCAGGTTTTAGATTCAATGTCATTGTTACCAAAGACATGGTCTTTTCTAAACCGTATCAATCATTTGATTATTAACGAAAGGAGTGATCTAACATGATAAACAGAAGAAATCTAACCGCCCTGTGGATAGCAATCCTGTTCGTAATGGGGAGTGCCGGTCATTCATCAAACATTAGAGCAGGGGGTATGGCTGTTATTGATATGGCGAATATTAAACAGACTTCGATTACCGCTTATGAGAATGTAGAGATGCGACTCAAACAGATTGATCAGTATCGGACGCAATTGCAGCAATATGAAAACATGCTCCGCAACACGGTAGCGCCAGCAGCTTATGTCTGGGCAAAAGCGGAATATACGATGAATCGATTAGTTCAAGCGTCCAATACACTTAAATATTATCAAGATCAGGGCGGCGTAGAGAACTATTTAAACAGGTACAGGAACGCCAGTTATTACAGTGGTTCTCCCTGTTTTAATTTGGGCGGCAACTGCACAGATACAGCCTGGGATTTGATAAAACAAGGGCAGAACACCAGCACCAACGCGCAAAAAAGCGCCAATGATGCGTCATTACGGGGCTTGGAAATACATCAAGATGGGGCGCCCCTCGATGCCGCGCATTTACAATTACTGCAATCACGGGCAGAAACAGCAGGAGGGCAGCTGGAGGCGATTCAGTACGCCAATCAACTGGCTGCTTACCAGTCAAACCAACTTTTACAATTGCGAACCATGATGATTGCACAATTTAACGCAGAGAATGCCAAAAATCAGGCGCTTGTAGACAAAGAAGCGATAAATCAAGCTGCACATCAGGCCGCAACCAAACGGCTTAGTCCGGTTAACTTTCCAGCGGCAAAAATCTGGAATGTCAGAGACGCATTTTAACTTAAACCAAAGGACACAATTATGAAAACTAATCAAACAATCATTATTGCGATGACTGCGGTATTACTTCTAACCTTGGCTGGTTGTCAGGAACCCAAGGGATATTTGGAGCTTAAAGAACCTAAACCGGAACTTAGAGGAGACGCAATACGCTGGACTGTGAAAGGCCCAGTTGATGCATCAGGTAATCCGATTGTACTTGAAGAAGTAAAGTAGCAATTTAAGAATCCAATTAATTAGAGGACCAAGCCTGTGAATAAATCAACTCTATGTCTTTTGTTTAGTGCCTTGGGTCTGATGCTGCTCTCAACTGCTGCATTTGCTGAGTTGGCCTATATTGATCCAGTAACCAATCAAAGTGTACTTGATCAGGTTGCGCAAAAGTTTCTAATTAAAGCCAAAGGCTGGCACACCATTTTAGAGGGCGCAGCGATACGTTTGTTTTGGACGCTGGTGTTAATTTCCATGGTGTGGACGTTTGGCATGATGGCATTACGCAAAGCGGACATTGGTGATTTTTTTGCTGAATTCACCCGTTTCATCATATTCACAGGTTTTTTCTTCTGGTTATTAACCAACGCTGTATCAGGACAAAACATTGCCGGATCAATTATCGAATCCATGCAGATGTTGGGTAATAAGGCATCCGGGCTAACCGGATCAGGACACGGCAATATTATTGAGGTAGCTATCAAAATTTGGTATCTATTCCTCCAGAGTGCATCTGTCTGGAACCCCATTGACAGCCTTATTGGTTTCGTCCTTTCACTCATTATTGTAATCATTCTGACGGTCGTCGCAGTCAACATGTTATTGCTGCTGATTTCGTCATGGGTGCTTCTGTATGCGGGAATTTTCTTTTTGGGTTTCGGCGGGGCGCGTTGGACAACTGATTTCGCGATCAATTATTACAAGACAGTATTAGGCATTGGTATCCAGCTGCTGGCCATGACGTTGATTGTTGGGATTGGTGGCGATTTTCTGACTAATTATTATGGAAAAATGAGTAAAACCATCATGAACTTTGAAGAATTGGGAGTCATGTTAATTTTTGCTGTTGCCTTTTATTTCCTGGTTTCAAAGCTACCGCCCATGCTGGCCGGAATTATTACGGGTAGCAGTATTAATGCAGGAGGGGTCGGAAACTATAGCGGTGGTCAGGTAGTGGGTGCAGCAGCAGCCACGATGGCTGTTGCCAGTATGGGCGCGACTTATTTAGCGGAAGGCGCGCGTCAAATGGCTGCTGCTTCATCAACTGCTGCCGATGCGGCAAAGTCTATCAATACATCCGGCGGAACACCATTTGCTACACCGAATCCGGATGGAAGCGCACAAACTGTATCCCATGATCCGTGGGAGGTGCCTGATGATCATCTTACAAGGAAACCAAAGTGATGAATAAACTTAATGAGGAGGCTGTTATGGTTAACAAATCAATTCTTCCTGCCATCGTGCTTGTACTTATACTGGGTGGCTGTGCCAATATGAGCGAATCACAGCAAAGCACAACAAAAGGCACGGCAATGGGTACTGGCGCGGGTGCTGCGGTTGGTGCCATTATCGGTGCCATAGCAGGAGACCCGGCTCTTGGTGCAGGAATTGGTGCGGGTGTCGGCGCAGTGGGTGGCTATATCTGGTCTAATCGGATGGAAGAACAAAAAAAGAAAATGGAAGCGGCTACCGAAGGCACAAAAGTTTCTGTTACTCAAACAGCCGACAATCAATTAAAACTCAATGTTCCCAGTGATATTTCTTTTGATACCGGGCAATCCACCATAAAACCTGAGATGCATCCAGTACTCAATAGCCTGGCCGCAGGACTTAAGAGTAATTCAAACTCCCAGGCGACCATTATTGGTTATACCGATGATACCGGCAATGATTCCATTAATAACCCCTTATCGGTGAACCGTGCTGCCAGCACACGTGCGTATCTGGTTAGTCAGGGTATTGACTCCAATCGTATCAGTATTGATGGTCGGGGTGCATCAGAACCGGTGGCAGCCAACACTTCTCCTGAAAATAGGGCAAAGAATCGTCGTGTAGAGATTTTCGTGAAAGAGCCACAACAACCACAACCACAACAGCGACAACAAGAACTGCCGCAGCACCAAGAACAGCAACAATATATTCAACAACCGGCCTATTAATCCATAATGGATTTGCCACCCGATCAGCAAGAAAGAATCGTTTGCTCAATCACGGCGGCCATAAAGTATGAAATACCGGCCAATATACTTTTGGCCGTTGCGGAAAAAGAAGGGGGAAAACCGGGGCAATGGGTGAGTAACCGCAATGGAACGCATGATGTGGGTTCAATGCAATTCAATACGGCCTACCTGGGCGATTTAGCCCGATACGGGATCACATCCAATGATGTCGCACAACCCGGTTGCTATCCCTATGATCTGGCAGCTTGGCGAATACGTCTGCATATCAAGCAAGATAAAGGCGATTTGTGGACAAAAGCGGCCAATTATCATTCGCGTACTCCAAAAGTTAATGCAAAGTATCGGGCTGACTTGATGGCTAAAGCCGCTAAATGGGCGGATTGGCTGGAAAATCGTTTCATGACAGCGGACAACCAGAAAAAATAAGTTACTAACAAATTCCGTGGATAGAACTGTGAATAACCGGCCTATGTCACGCAACGATAATGTTATTTAGCCGTGCCTAAATGACAGGCAAAATCCTATGAATCCTTTGTGGGAATAGACCAGGAATGAAACAGAGAATGATCGTAATGAATGGGTTTCGAATTTTGCAAAGCCACAATGGCCAGGGATGGGAAACTGTGGGCACAATAAAGAAGGTTGAGAAGGGTATTGTGGCGGGTGTTTATAACCTGTTTTTGTCAAAAGAAGCTGAAGCAAACAATACCGTTTATGAAGGAATTATTCTTTATATAGATAAAGAAAAAGAAATTGTTTATCAAAAGGTAGATAAAGAATTTATCACACACAAACTGAAACCATTTAAAACCAAACCAACCATTGGCAAGAATGTTTCTATTCGGTACGACAATAACCAATTAAATCTAACCTTAGAAAATCATTGCCTATAGATTTCTTACAGGAGTAAGTGACATGAATAAGACAAAAAATGGGATAAATGGGATGTCGGTGGAAAACCTGAAGATCATGGACGAGATCATAGATGCGAAGCTTCAGGACGCTGAAATACCAGGCTTTCAAGCTGAATTTGATCCGATGGAAGCTGAAAGGATTGGGGCCTTTGAGGAAGATGCTCTGAGCGAGCAAGATGCACTGGATAGCGTGATAGATCAACAAGCATAGGGGTTAATGCGTGATGGAAAAAATCAAAAAGACTTTTCATGAGCAAATAGCCGAAAATTTGATTGAGCAACTAAAGAAGGGCACTGCACCTTGGCAAAAGCCGTGGCAGCCAGGAGATCCACTTCTAACATTACCGAATAACCCAACAACAGGCAAAAACTACAAGGGCATTAATGTGTTGCAATTGATGTGTCAGGGGCGCACTGATCCGCGCTGGCTGACGTACAAGCAGGCAGTAAACTTTGGCGCACAGGTTCGTAAAGGTGAAAAAAGCACACTGGTGCAGCATTGGAAATTTGCGGATGAACGCATCAAAAAAGATGACAACGGCAATCCTGTTCTGGATAGCGAGGGTAGGCAAATTAAAGAACAGGTAAAACTTGAGCGTCCGAGAGTATTTTATGCATCCGTATTCAATGCTGAACAGATTGATAACTTGCCCAAGCTTGAAATTAAAGCTCCCGATTGGGAGCCGCTGGATCGTGCCGAACAAATATTGCAACAATCCAATGCCGCCATCCATCATGGTGAAAATGATCGCGCATTTTACCGGCCATCAACGGACAGCATTCATTTGCCGCATAAGCACCAGTTTTCAGCACCGGAACACTATTACGCAACGGCACTACATGAACTGGGACATTGGAGTGGATCAGAGACACGTCTGAATCGTGATCTCTCTCATCCATTTGGAAGTGAAGGCTATGCAAAAGAAGAATTGCGCGCTGAGATTGCCAGTATGTTGCTAGGGGGAGAATTGGGCATTGGTCATGATCCAGAACAACATGCTGCTTATGTGGGTTCATGGATCAAGGTATTGGAAGAAGACCCGAAAGAGATTTTTAGAGCGGCGGCTGATGCTGAAAAAATCAAGGATTACGTACTATCATTCTCACAGCAACAGGAAATTGTTGATCAGGAGGAAATCACGATGGATCAGACCAGCCAGCAGAATAATGATGCAGACTCACGTAAATACCTATTTGTTCCTTATGCAGAAAAAGATCTGGCGAAAGCCGCTGGTGCTTGCTGGGATAACACGGCCAAAGCCTGGTATGTAGGGCCAGAAGCGGATATTCGCACCTTGCAGCGTTGGCTGCCTGAGAATGTTTCCGGACAGCAGGATCCCGCTATGTCGCCTGAAGCTGAATTTGCCGACTTACTGCGCTCTCACGGTTGCGTTGTTGACGACAATCATCCGCTAATGGATGGCAGCAAACACAGAGTCAAGGTTATCGGTGACAAGCCCGGTGAAAAATCCGGGTTTTATGTGGCACATCTGGATGGGCATCCTGCCGGATATTTCAAGAATAATCGGTCAGGGCTTGAGACACGCTGGAAGGCCAAAGGATATTCCTTAACTGACGAACAAAAAACGGTGCTTGTGACAAAGGCCGCCATCAAGCAGCAAAGTAGAAAAACCGAGCAACACGAGCAGCAATTGAAAGTTGCGGAAGCTATCAAGGAATTACTGGCAATCGCACCACTTGCAGATTCTGAGCATCCTTACCTATTGGATAAGAATGCACGGCCAGGTGATTTGAGAATCGTACCTGAGAATGCAGATGCTTTGCCCGCTGATTCTATGATTAAAATTGGTAAAGACTGGAAGGAAGCCAAGGCATTACGTGAAGAAAACCCAGGCAGCATCGTTTTAACAGCCGGTGATTTGTTGCTACCGGCAGAAGACATCAATGGACAAACCTGGACAGTGCAAACGATACAACCGGGTGGTGCCAAGTTTTTTGTAACAGGTAGCAAAAAAGAAAGCAATTTTCATGTGGTTGATAGTGAATATCGGGGGTTGGCTGCACTCGATGCTGTGACGGCGATTGTGATCGCAGAAGGTTACGCGACCGCAGATACCTTATCGCAAGCCTTAAGTTGTCCGGTTGTGGCTGCATTTGATTCGGGCAATCTGCTTAAAGTCGCTCAAGTTTTGCAAAAAAAATACCCGGAGAAACCTATTGTTATCGCCGGTGATGATGATTTAACACAGGAATCAATAAATGGCAAAAATCCAGGTAAGGAAAAAGCAATGGAAGCCGCCCAGCTGGTGAATGGCGCTGTAGTTCTTCCCATTTTTGCACCCGGTGAGCAAATGTCACAACAATTAAGTGACTTTAATGATCTGGCTAATAAAAGCGTGTTGGGTATTGAAGCAGTCAAACGTCAGGTCGGATCGGTTGTTGAAAAAGTATCTCAGCAGGCTAAACAGGACAGTTTATTGAGGTTACAAGCCCCTATTGAACCTAAGCAGCAGGAAATCAAGCAAAAACGGGCATTGATCAGGTAATATAAATCCGCTGCTATTTCTTTAGGTGACATCCCCATTGGAATATACGAAGGCACTCAAAATGATTTGTGTTATAGGTTTCAGCTTGCTATATATATCACTGAGTGCTATATTGCATTTAAGGCAGATACAGGATGACAATATACAAGACACGATGGTTTGCTCGTTGGGCAAACAAACAAGGATTGACCTCGCCCAGTCTTTGCGCAGCTGTGCGCGAGATGACTGAGGGACTGTATGACGCCGACCTCGGCAACGGGCTGCTGAAAAAACGAATTGCGCGACCAGGGCAAGGAAAGAGAAGCGGCTTTCGCACATTGGTCGCCACCAACAAAGGAAACTGTTGGATATTCTTATTTGGCTTCCCAAAGAACGAACGTAGCAACATCGACAAAGATGAAGAAGTAGCGCTAAAGCTGTTGGCTGCTCACCTGCTATCACTGACAGCGCATGCGCTCGATAAAGCACAACATGCGGGAGAATTAATGGAGGTTAATTGCGATGCGCAAGACTAAATCAACCATTCTTGAGGCTGTACATGACACGGCCAAGGGTTTACACAAAGCCGGCGTGCTGGATCAAGTTACGCTGCGTGAATTCGATCGATTGTGCTTGCCGCCTATTGAACCGTTGGGACCGGAGCAGATAAAACAAATTCGCGAAGCCACACGAGTCAGTCAGGCGGTGTTTGCTGCCATACTAAACACAAGTGTTTCGACAGTACAAAAATGGGAAATCGGACAGAAACGGCCAACTGGTACCGCTCTTAAGTTGCTACATCTTGTGCAAAAGCGCGGTCTGGAAGCTGTCGTCTGATCGGTTTAATTTCCTTCTCTTGCAGCAATCTATGTACTTACGCAGCAGGGACACCGATGTGCGGTGGTATTGAATACCAGGATCAGAAGATTTATTTCCCGCAGCCAGGGGCGTGTTTACCTGTGCGGCTACGAGATGGTAATGTTACCTGGGTAACGTGGGGCAGACGCAAGGATGAAGCCACCGGTAAATTTCCGAATGGCGGCTGGGCACTATTAGATATTTATCTTTGACGTACATCGTCAATATGGTGTAAATTGACAATCAATGATTATTGATTATTACGATAAGAAAACAGAAGCCTTTGCGGCAGGGAAGTTTGTTAAGGCTTTTCAAGGCTTCGAACAGCAGGCTGAAAGACGACTGGCCGTCCTGGATGCGGCAACTTGCCTCAATGATCTTAAACAATTAGCTAGTAACCGCCTTGAAGCTCTCGGTGGTGACCGGCAGGGGCAATTTAGTATCCGAGTTAACATACAATGGCGTATTTGTTTTAAATGGCCGGATGGATCACCAGGGCCAAGTCGTGTTGAGATAACGGACTACCATTAAGAGAAGGAGCAAAAATATGTTGAAACGTGCAGCCCATCCGGGAGTAATTCTTAAAGAAGAACTGGCAGAAACAGGGGTAACTCTCACAGAATTGGCCAGACAAATTGATGTGCCAGCCAACCGAATGAGCCAGATCATCAACGGCAAGCGCTCGATCACTGGTGACACAGCCCTAAGGTTAGGTCATTGGTTCAATACAGAACCTCAATTCTGGATGAACTTACAAGCTCAGTTTGATCTTGTGTCTGCTGATAGAAATGCGGGGGATGAGATTAAAGCTTTACCAACTGCGGCATCTATCGCACAAAATAAAAAACAAGGAGTAGGGCAGGGCATACAATCAACCTAATTCTCAGTTCTGAGATAATAGAATAATTTGATTCCTTGAGAAGGAAAACATATTCTAAAGTGAGCGAGGTCTGATTTTGTGGACTGGCAAATTGATGATATTTTGTCGACTTGTTAGGAGAAGCCATGAAACGAGTACCGCGCCGTTTGCTTACAGAAGAATTTAAGAAAGAGGCCATAAAGTTAGTTGAAGAGCAGCATTTCACTATAGTGGAATGCTGGCAGGCAATTAATTAGATATTGATCCTAAATCCATACGTACATGGATAGCCCAATCTGAGCGTGGTGAACTTAAATGTGCACTCTTACAAGCTTACGGGGGATCAACAGCGCATTCGTGAAGTTGAACGAGAATTAGCGATTGCTAGGATGGAGCGTGACATATTAAAAAAAGCACCCCCCCCTTTGGAGCTCGCATGCAATACGTTTTAATCATTCATGAAGTTGAATCTTATCCGGCATGGAAAGCCATTTTTGATCAAGCAGTGGACATTAGAAAAAGCGCTGGAGAAATCAGCTACCAATTATTGCGATACGATAACGACGCAAACAACATTGTCCACTTCTCGGCATGGTCATCACTGGATAATGCACGGCGTTTCTTCGAATCCCCCGAGTTGGTGGAAATCAGAAAAAAGGCTGGCGTAAAAGCGCCCGATTTTATCTATCTACAAGAAATAGAGCGTGATGTACTATAGCCCTAACATTACGCTCAAGCGGGACGCGCCTTTTCGTGGTGGTTCTTAAGGTTTGTTGTTTTTTCCAGATTCGGTAGTTACGCTAATCTTCCGTGAAAGGTGCGCCACTTAGCTTTACGTTAAAAAATCGCCTTTTCTATTCTGATTTAATAAGCCCACAAGACGTGTTTAGCTCCTATTTTTCTTAGCGATGTTTTTTTCATAAACTCTATTATGACCTCCCCCTCAAAAATTCCGATGGTCCCGGCTTACAACTCCGGATACGCCGCGTACCAGCGGATGCAGACCAGAATCACCTCAATCGGAAATCGCATTCCTTTTACAACCAGTTTGTAGCCTTACCATTTTTTCGATGTCAGCAGTCTACACGAATGTATCGATGATCTTGCTTAATGCGACAGAACCCTCGTAACTATGCGGTTAATTGACGCCCATACTGTATATCGGATATGCTTGTAGTTATAGTGTAATTATAAGGGCATGTATATTATGCACATATCATCGAAACAGAATGTTTCAAAACGTCGTCCTGTCAATTTGACTATTCGAGAAGATTTGCTGGAGAGCGCAAAGTCTCTTAATCTTAATACATCTAAGGCAGCAGAGGCGGGTATAGAAGACGCAATTAAAGAAATCCAAACCAGTAAATGGCTAGAATCAAACAAAGAAGCTCTTTTAGCTCATAATTTAAGGGTGGAAAAAGAAGGCACATTATTAAAACCTGATTGGATACCTGAATAGTGGCACGGTTTGATGTTTATGAATATAAGAGTAAGTCAGTTCCATTCGTATTGGATGTGCAAGCGGATTTATTATCTGATCTTATGACATGCATTGTTGTACCGTTGGTTCCTGAATTTACAGCCAGGAATGAGATTGCTTCCAAGCTAAAACCTGTTATTCAGATTCGAGAGGAAAACTATATTTTAATGACAACAGACATAGCTGCTATCAAAAGAAAATCACTTGGAAAGTTCGTTATAAATATTGAGAAAAATCATCGCGCGGATATTATTGAAGCGATTGATTTTCTATTTCAAGGATTCTGATTCTTTGATAGCTGGTTGATTATTAACGCTATTACTATTTAACATAAAAAAGATTATCGGCAATTGGAAACATACCATTAACAGACTGATTAATAATACTTAACTAATCTAGTTTACAAATTTCTGGCATTTTTTAATTGTGTTACCGCTTTATCAAAACTGTAAAAAGCTGACAATGAAGAGCCGATATCCTCTGCGACAGAGTGCGATTTGTTGGCAATGAGTGAATCGGCAAAATCGAGTTCTTTGCCAATTACTATCTTGGCTTCTTCATAATCGCACAGTGAAGACCAAATCACCTGGGAGTTCTCAAAGATAAAAGCGCCATCACTTATCAAGCCGCGCACAACAACACATACAGCGGCTTTGTCTAGGTTATATCGTTTGCCAGTTAGTGTCCACACTGTCTCAGCTAAAACAACATCTGTAATCAATACAGGGCATTTATTTTTAATTAAGCTTTTTGCCTTTGCATGTTGAACTGCATCGTCTGCCAATAGATACCGAAGTAACACATTGGTATCTATTGAAATCATTCAAAATTGTTCTGTCTTGACTGAACATCGCTGACAGCATGGTTTATTTTGGTTCCCTTTAATAGACCCGCTGCCACACCAACCTCTTTTTTAATGATATTAAATTGATTTCCATGACGAAAAATTTCCACTTCATCACCTGGCTGGATGCCTAGTTCTTCACAATCGGCTACGGGTAATGTAATTTGTCTTTTCGCACTTACTCTTGGCATCGCAAACCTCCGCAGTCTTTACTAGAGTTGCATTCTACTTTACTTATCGTAATTAGTAAAACTTAATCCTCAAGGGGTCAGATTTACTAAAACTGATCTTAAGATGCCGTGCACAGCACCAAAATCTTAGGCATGAAGGGCGCATACGCGCTTGTTACTCTGAAAAAAAGGAAATGTACTGGCATGGAAGCATATACTGCTTCATGGAGAATACGATCTTAGCCGCGAAAATATCCATGATGACTTTGGTCTCGCAGACCCCAAAATTATAACTTTAACGACATCAAGACCCACATAGATTATATTCTGTTTCATAGACGCTTCTCCTTCAGTTATTAGTGCTCGGTGGATAATAGCACTTTGAGGTTCCATTCTTGATGGTAGCCCTCGGTTTAGAGTAGGATGGAGCATCTATATCTTCTATACCCGAGGAAAAAATGAGATTACTTATTTTACTGCTGAGTTCCATGTTTTTTGTGGGTTGTGCTGCGCCCATCGTAAAAGTGGATATTCCAAATATCAAGGAGTCGGATGCGGCCAATGTTGCTGACCTTAGGCCGGCATCAGAAAAAGAGAACAAAATATTTAGCCTGGCAATAACCAGTGAGGCTTATGGCACTTATCGCCGTGGGGACGCACGCTTAAATCCGCCTGTAACTCGCATACTCCAACACAGGGCTTACGAAAAATTTAATGCAACTGGAGAGATACCAAAAATAAAAATACACCACTTGGTTGTCTATGCGAACCTGAAGTCAGAGCTGCGTCGAGATGTAACTGGTGGATTTTTGGGTGGACTAATTGGTGCAGGAATCGCATCAGCAACACAGAAGAATGTGGTTGATGGTATTGCCTCAGTTATGAGCGAAGAGGAGTTTCGATCGTTAGGTGATGAAGAATACAAGCGCACACTATATACGGAAAAAGAAAATCCTAATAAAGCCAGTGTTTTTATTGTCTATTTGGATGCGGAAGTTAATGGAAAGCGCACTGTTGTAAAAACAATGACGCCAACCAAGCTCGCGGATGGAAAAAATCCTCACCTTGCCGCTGTTGAAACAGCGATAGCGTATTTCCTGCAGCAATATTAATTTAGATCCCCCCGGCTTCGCCGACCCCGACCCCGACCCCCTTTTCAACGGGGGTTATTATTCAAGAGCATAAAAAAGCGGGGGGGGTATTTATAAATAATTCAGGCCGCCTTTTTCATTTTTGGTATCGGTCTATCGACGCTGTTCACAATCTTCAATTCAGGATACCAGCGTTCAAAGTGACGGTGTAAGTCGTTGTTGAGCACAGCTGTTCTCGTTTGCAACAGATAATGTTGCACCTTTATGCGTCCATTGCATTTGCTGCTTTTTAACCATTCGCTTAGCGACGACTTCGTTAATCGTCGACTCCATAAAACTGGTCGAAATCGCTTCGCCATAGCGCCACTTCTCGCCGTAATTCGGAATCAAACGTTGATTATTTCGAATGTAGATGTCCAATTCGTCTAGGTGTTTTAGAAATTTCTTTCGGTTTGTATAGCGAATTGCTCGATCATCAATGATCACTACGCAATCCTCGATTCGGTCTAGTGCTCTTTCAACATTGCCATGCCAAAGGTGCCATTTGGTGCTTTCTAAGTGTCAATCAGCGTTGAAAACTTTCCAGGCATCAGCTTTCTGACCTGTTCCTAACTAGAGCTTACTCAGAAATTCAGCAATCAGATATGCACTGCCAAGTAAGAATTCCGGTTTGAGCTGAATTGGCAAGCACGGGCAAACCGAATTTCTCTGGGCCTGCACTTTTTTGTCACCCAAAATAC
>NZ_BQXC01000003.1 GCF_022836435.1 Nitrosomonas sp. PY1
ACACCTCAGCAAGAATGTAGAAGGTTTATCCCACACATCAACAACACAAAAAAACAAAGCAAGAGCTTAAACTCAAATCCTCTGGATAAAACCATATAAAGTAGTAGGTATAACCCACACAAAGTAGCAGGCACAGCTCACACTTTTGTTAAAAAGTAGAAGGTATAACCCACATTTAGTAGAAGGTATAACTCACATATAAAATTTTTCAATTTTTTGTAACCAATTTTTAGCTAAATTTTAATGAAATTTTATAAAAGGATAGAAGGTATAACCCACACATCATTTAAAAGGTAGAAGGTTTAATCCACGCATCGTAGAAGGTATAACTCACACTTAAGCCAAAATGTAGAAGGTATACCTCACAGATAGCAACAAGTAGAAGTTATAACTCACAGTTAGATTATATAAAGTTTTAATATCTTTATGATTATATTGAATAATATAAATATCCAAAAAACCCTATTCTTTTCTTCTTTTAATCTTTTTTATATTAGTCTTTAATTAATCATACCTGTGGATATGTGGATAACATATAGAAAGACTAATTTAGACTAATAAAATACAGAATTTTATAAAAATAAAACCTAATAAAGGTTTGTATTTTAGAATAAGCCTAATTTTCATCAGATCACATCATATGCGCTCCGAATAGATCAGTAACCACACCCCCCTTACCTCTGTGAATTTGAACGCATCTAAGCAAGTTTAATGCGCTTAATTGAACACCTATTAATAATAAACAATTTATCGCGATCGTTTCACTCACAAAACATATTGGGGCTGTCTGCCCCGAACCCCGAGGATATTTAAAAAACAGTGATGTTCTTATGTAAATAAACATCGCCGTTTAACTTGCGATTCCCCGTGGTCTTGCCACGGGGTTGTTTATTTGTCCTGAGTTTTCTGAAGATCGATCCGGTTTTTCAGATCAAGATAAACAGATGGAATAGTATCCGCGATATTAATGGCAAGCGTTGTTTTGCCTACTTGACGTGGCCTCATAAGCGCCACAGACGAACTAGTGGACAGAGCAGAACGAATTTTATCTTCAAGATGCCTTTTTATCATCTGCGCATATACAACATGAAATATTAAAATTGCATAGTTATTGTTCTGGAGCATAAAGACAGTTAATGGATATTTACGCTGTTAGAAAACAATATGCTACTGAGACGTCCTACCCCCTCCCCTCTTTTCCCATGCATACACGGAATACTCTGGTCTTGAGTTTTAAATAGATTATATTTAAAGTAAGCGTAATACTGGTAATATTCTTACTTTTAAGGAGTTTAACTTATGCTCATTACATCAAAAGGTCAAATCACCATACCTAAGAAATATAGAGAAGCATTAGGTTTATTGCCTCATACGCATATTGAATTTGAATGTATTGGGGATGAATTACATATCAAGAAAGCAAAACAAATTGTTCGAGGTAAAAGAATGGTTGAAATAATGACCGGGAAAAGTACGGTTTCTATGAGCACCGACGAAATTATGAAATTAACGCGTGGTGAATAATGCCTATTTTAATTGATAGTAATGTCATTCTGGATATCTTTACCAAGGACTCTAAATGGTTTGAATGGTCATCAGAGACGCTCGCAGATTTAGCCGAGCGAGAACTACTTTATATAAATCCCATTATTTATTCGGAAATCTCGATAAGCTTTGAGCGTATTGAAGAATTGGAACAAGCATTACCGAATGATTATATTCATCGGGATAACTTGCCTTATGAAGCGGCATTTTTAGCAGGAAAATGTTTTCTGAAATACCGTAAATCTGGGGGGATTAAACATGCACCGCTTCCAGACTTTTATATTGGCGCACATGCGGCAGTGAGAGGATGGAATATCCTTACCCGTGATAATGGGCGTTATCAAACTTATTTTCCCACATTGCGCGTCATTTCGCCGTTATAAGAAGTCAATATTTATTCGCTCCACATGTTTTTCTAAATTACGTTATAGTAATCATGCAGTACAGGCAGGGATGCCGATGACTGCAAACGGTGATACACCACACCCCGCCGCTTGAAAAAATGGCGGGGTTTTCACATATATTGTCTCTATAACTAGCAATAGCTAGGTCAGGAATCCCCCATTCGAATTTACTTATTAATTTCTTACATTTAAAACTATCAAGATAGCTATCTTGATAGTTTATCTATAATAGATAGCTGGATAGCTAATATGTTAAGTTATTTTTTAACAAACCTAAGATGGGTAGTGTCTCAGTTTGAAAGTGACGTGACGGTTTTCAATTGCCAATAGTACTCTGGGTCTTAAACATCTAAGGATTTTTCAGGAACCTGAAATAACCGTTAGTTTGTACGCTAGGCTGGTGAGTCGACTCAAATAAGGAGACAGACGATGCGAGTGATGGTGTTAGTGAAGGCAACCGAAGACAGCGAAAAGGGTGTTGTCCCGACAGCCGAGACGAAGGAGATGATGGAGGCGATGGGCAGATTTAATGACGAGCTGGTCAAGGCAGGCATCATGAAGGACGGGGACTGTGACGGCCTTACGCCCTCTTCGCAGGGCAAGCGTATTGCGTTCGATGGTCCAGACCGTACGGTTATGGGCCTTCCCCCCCCCCCGCGAGCTGGTCACCGGTTTCTGGCTGTGGGAAGTCAAGGACATGAACGCGGCGGTCGCCTGGGTGAAGCGCTACCCTAATCCCATGCCGGGACCGAGCGAGATCGAAATCCGGCCGCTATACGAGATGTCTGATTTGGGATAAATCCGCACATCAGTAATTGAATCGGCGCGTTTTGGGTTGCCGATATTCTCATGTCCGATGTGTTACGCTTAGTCGATCGTTTCGACGGTCTAGCAGAGTATCCTGCTTGCTATGCCTATGTTGAACTCGCTACGGCGCGACCTGCTTTCAAAAAAGCCCATGCTGATCAGATGGAGCATTTCGCAGCCGCAGACTGACGAACATCGTGTTTTGGTTCAATGCAGTTATCTGATGGTTTCGGTCAGTTTATGGGTACTGACCCAAGATAGCTATCTGGATATCCTATTTATATTAGATAGCATGATAGCTAACTATATTTATCAATTCTAACAATCCTGAGATGATTAATTCTTAATAAGGGGCTTAGGAAATTATATCCTATAAAGATAGCTATCCAGCTATTAAATAATATTAGGTAAATAGATAGCTTGTTAGCTATCTATGATAATATATATGCATCTAATATTTTATTCTTCGAATAGTGGTCAATAATAAGATAGCTATCTGACTATCTTATTGAATTATCTAGCTAGATAGCTATCAATTATAAAAAGGAAGGGCCTAGCATGCCGACAATTGTTTTTGCATCATCTAAAGGTGGGGCAGGGAAAACCACCGCAGCTATTGTTCTAGCTTCAGAACTTGCACAACATAATACAAGCGTTACATTAATTGATGCTGATCCAAACCAACATAGTGCGAAATGGGCCCTGAAAGATGGCTGTCCATCGAATATAAAGCTTGTTGAAAAATCGACTGAAGAAACGATTATAGATGATATAGATACTGCTCAAGAGCAAACAGCTTTTGTTCTTGTAGATTTAGAAGGAACAGCAAGTATGGCGGTTGCTAGCGCAATAAGCCGTGCTGATTTAGTAATCACGTTATGTCAAGGTTCGCAAGATGACGCAGACGAAGCAGCAAAAACCATTAAATTAGTTAACCGGCAAGCAAAGGTACTAAATCGCTCAATTCCTTTTGCTGTACTTATGACGCGTACAAATCCAGCAATTACGCCACGTACATTAAAACATATCATGAATGAATTTCGTGATGCAGGAGTTGATATTTTTAAAACTAGCCTGATCGATCGAGAAGCATTTAGAGCCATTCGGTCTTTCGGCGGTACGGTGAATGATTTAGACCCAAGACAAGTATCTGGTATTGATAAAGCAACTGCAAATGCCCATGCCTTGGCGGTTGAAGTTATTGAAAGAATCAAGGGTATAAAGAGAGAAAGAGGCCAAAATCATGACTAAAGAACGTGCACATTTAAATTTAAGTGATGATCTTGATGTATCAGAATTTCTTCCAGTTAAAAAAGAGAGAAATAGGGAAACAGAAATAAAAACTCTTGAAAAAGTAGCAGAGCAATCAGGATTCGTAAGCAGGAAAAATAAAAGTCAGAGGAGAAGAAAACCACAATCACCTTTTAAAAATCAATTAAATTTAAAGTGTCGAGATGGAATAAAAGAATTATTTCAGGATATTGGCGAACAGTTAGGCGTTCACGACCATACAACTTTTGAACAAGCACTTTTGGCGCTGATTGAAAAAAATGGTTTAAATGACTTATTGCAACGTTACAAAGAGATTGCAAAATAAAAACTAAAGAATAGTTTTTATTTTGTGATTATATTTTGTGCATTCTTTTGTTGCTAACAGCATCTACTTTAATCAAGTTTAATTTCTCATGATTGTCATACTGAATAGAAACATTCTTACCAATGGATGGGGGAGAGCTAAATGATTCCAGTCTGTGTGATATAAAGTCTTTATTCACTTGTTGATAAACAAGACCTTCTTGTTTGTCGATATAGAGAATTAAACCTTCATAGGCTTTATTATTCGTTTCAGCCATTTTTGCCAAATATATATTATAGATACCTGGCTTAATACCTTCCTCAGCTTTTTTAATTAATCCGGCAGTTTTCCATTCATTATCATTAAAATTCTGAAGGATTTTCTGCCCGTTCATGACTAAGAGGCGACGTTTCATTTGGATAAATTGAGATAAACTTCTTGAATGATCATTTCCAGGTCAAATTCTTTCTTATTTACGCCAAAAAAGAAGGCGGTCAGGTTAAAAGCACCGCGTCCTGTGCCATCAAAGTCGCCGTCTTTCAATGAATATAAAATTGATTGAAAAAGATCTTTACACTTCTGGCCGGCAATAAAGTAGGCTTTAAGCGTATCGGTAATCATTGTCTTTTGTGCATCAGATAGTTTTCTCATGATGTCTTGTGGTTGATGTGTTCTTTTCTTTAGACGGACATAAATATAGACGAGTAATTGATCGGCAGGAGATTTATGGCCTCGTTCTTTTTTTCCTGATTCGGTCTCAAGACTATCTGTAGAGGAGGGGGAGGGGGCCTGGCGGTTTAATTCATCCGCAATACTTTTTTCGTCGAACTTTGATTCCAGAAATTTCCTGAACTGTTGTATTTTAGAGCGCGTAATGTCTTCTGGTCGGCTGTATTTCAACCAATCGACCAATTCCAAAGGATAGGTTTTGAATATCTTTTTCAGATTAAATATGGCTGCTATATCTGTCAAATTTCCGGAATTAAACAGTTCGGCAATAGGATCGGGTAAATCCATGGCCGCTGCATGTAATGACACATAGGAAGCCGATTTGCCAATGAATTTGCCTATTTGTTCATGGGTTTTACCAGCAGCAATCTCACGTCCGATATAATCAACGATTTCGCGTGATGTCAGATTATCCCGTTGCAAGTTTTCAACTACCTGATCCGCCAAACTGTAATCGGCATCAATATAGGCGGGTATTGATCTAAGTCCTGCATTTTTACTGGCGCGATATCTTCTGGCGCCATGATTAATAATATAGGTTCCGGGTTTGTCTGGATTGGGACGCACTGATATAGGCGTTTTTACACCTCGTAGTTTAATCGTTTCTGTTAATTCTGCGAGTGAAGCCGCATCAAAAGTTTTTCTAGGTTGAGCTGCATCTTCCATAATTAAATCAAGTGAAATCTGACTCGCGCCCAACACATCAGGCGCTTTATTCCTCTCATCGGATAAAGTTTTCTTACTTGTCATTGATTGAATTATTACTTTGTTTTAAAAAGTAATTTCCTGAGTTATAGAATTCTGTGAGAATTAAGGGCAATATTTCATTACTATAATTCTTCTCAATTTAAGTGAAGGGGGAATGTATCTTCTCAGATAAAGATGACTTGCTCAAAGCAAGAAAAGGGACCGACATAAACATTTGATAAAATACCCTCCAAAGTTAAATCATTGATCTTGTAATGAACTAGCCTGTAACACAGGCCGGAATCATAAATGCCAAAAAACATCGCAACCAGGCCATATTCTATCTGTTATAAATATTTATTTGACCGGGGAATTGTATATTTTATCCATGATCATGCATTATAACCTTAATACAATTATGTATATTAAAAATGAATATGAAACAAACCAAAAGACAAATACTTAACGGTTAAGGGAGCCGCAATTACGATATGTATAATTTAATTCTGACAACAAACATTTTAAGAATTCTGCGCGAGAAGAAAATAACAAAAGCTGAGCTGGCAGAAAAAACAGGCATTTCAATATCTTTTATTACTGAACTGACCAATGACAAAGCCAATCCATCGCTCAGAGTCATAGAAGCGATTGCCAAAGCATTGGATACGCCGCTGCCGCTATTGTTCGACAATTCGGATATGAGTACAGCAGAACGAGCCTTATTAGCAGATGGCAGTGCTGGACATCTGGCTAAGGGATTTGTCTGGAAGGGCGCTGTATTGAGTGAATTTCAGGCATTCCAGGTCGCGCAATGGGATCGCGAAAACCGGGAGATTATAAGAAAATTAAAATGAAACAATAAAAATATATTGCGTATTGTTAATTATTATTATATCGTTGTGTTAAATATTTATTTATTGCTGCACCGATATAACAATGTCAGATCTTTTACCAAATATCGCAACCGTTAAAGACCGAGCTAAGAGCAAGCTGGAGCGCGATGCACGAGAAATACTATCTGCATTGCAAGATCCCGAAACGGTTGAAATCATGGTTAATGCCGATGGTCGTATCTGGCAAGAGAAGCTTGGTCAAAAGATACAACATATCGGAAATATCCAGGCTGCCCAGGTTGAGGCTGTCATCAAAACGGTAGCGGGTTTTCACGGCAAGGAAATCAATCGATTCAATCCCATCATTGAAGGTGAGTTTCCACTCGATAACTCACGCTTTGCCGGTCAACTACCCCCCATTGTTACAGCGCCTACTTTTGCCATCCGTAAAAAAGCTATCAAAATTTTTACGCTTGAGCAGTATGTAGAAACCGGCGTGCTGTCGCCAAGACATTGTGATGTCATTAAGGATGCTGTGCGCAAGCACCGCAACATTTTAGTCATTGGTGGTACCGGATCAGGCAAAACCACTTTAATTAACGCCATCATTCATGAAATGGTTCAGAGTGACCCGGATGAGCGCATCTTTATCTTGGAGGATACCGGTGAGATTCAATGCGCTGCCGAGAATTTCGTCCAATATCACACCACACTCGATGTCGACATGACGCAACTGTTAAAAACAACATTGCGTATGCGCCCGGATCGCATTCTGGTGGGCGAAGTCAGGGGTGCAGAAGCCCTGGATTTGCTCGACGCCTGGAACACGGGGCACGAAGGTGGTGCCGCTACACTGCATGCCAATGATGCAATGTCAGGACTCACCCGTCTGGAATCACTCATTTCACGCAATCCTTCAGCACCTAAAGAGATCATGCCATTAATTAGTGAGGCGGTTGATATGGTGGTACATATCACGCGTACACCACAGGGCAGACAAATTCATCAAATTATCGAAGTTCAAGGTTTTAAGAGAGGAAGTTATCAGATCAAGAAGTTGTAATAATTCATAGGAGCCAGTCAATGGAGCTATTTCGTATTAGTGGTATCTCGATAGTCAGTTGTTTCTTCACAATCATTATTTTGTTGGGTTCTCTATTGACTGCCGATCACGCTCAAGCAGCTGTTGGCGCAGGTGGTGCACTTCCCTATGAAACCTGGTTGGTTAGTCTCAGAAACTCCGTAACCGGCCCGGTTGCGTTTACCTTGTCTATTGTTGGCATTGTCGTTGCAGGCGGCATTCTGATTTTTGGTGGCGAACTCAATGCCTTTTTCCGCACCTTGATTTTTATCGTGCTGGTGATGGCGTTACTCGTAGGCGCCAACAATGTGATGACCAATCTATTCCAGGGTGCGGTTATTCCGGGTGAAGCGTCAGGAACAATCGTAGAGTTAGAAGAAGCTATCCCTCAAAGTTAGTCAAACAGGAGGCAAATTCATGGCGCTTCGAACCATACCCATCCGTCAATCAGGGAACCGCCCCAATTTATTTATGGGAGGTGACCGCGAACTCGTCATGTTTTCTATCTTGATTGCAGCCACATCCATCTTTGTGGCGATGGAACTCAAGGCCACGCTCTTTGGCATAGCACTGTGGATTTTTGCACTGTTTGCTTTGCGACTGATGGCTAAAAATGATCCGCAACTGCGTCATGTTTACTTACGCCAGATGCAATACAAAAAATACTATCCGGCGCGAAGCACACCCTTCTATGACAATACCCGCCAGCAGGAGAAACAGCATCTATGATTTCCGCTATATCCATCCTCATTGCCATTTGTGGGGCAGCATTGCTGTTAATACTGTTTATCCGTATCCGTGATGCAGGCAAAGAACTAAGACTGGATCAACATCGATCCAAGGAAATGGGTTTTGCCGATTTGCTGGTGTATGCGGCGGTGGTTGAAGATGGCGTGATTGTGGGCAAGAACGGTTCATTGATGGCTTCCTGGATATTCTGCGGCGATGATACCGCCAGTAGTACCGATATTGAGCGTGAGCGCGTTTCGTTTCGCATTAACCAGGCATTATCCCGATTAGGCAATGGTTGGATGATTCATGTGGATGCGATCCGCAAACCTGCGTTAGCGTATTCAGATAAAGCGCTCTCCAATTATTCTGATCCCGTTACCGCTGCCATTGACGAGGAACGGCGCAATCTATTTGAACGGATCGGCACAATGTACGAGAGTTGTTTTATCGTATCACTGACCTATTTGCCACCGATGCTGGCGCAACGCAAATTCGTCGAACTGATGTTTGACGATGACAGTCAAGCACCGGATCAAAAAGCCAGAACGCAAGGACTGCTGGAATATTTCCAGCGAGAATGTGCCAACTTTGAATCCCGATTATCCAGCGTATTTCAACTGTCGCGCTTAAAAAGTCAAAAGCAGGTCAATGAGGATGGTTCTTTGGTGACACACGATGATTTTCTACAGTGGCTGCAATTATGCGTAACCGGCCTGGATCATCCAATGGTGTTACCTGCCAATCCCATGTATCTGGATACGCTGCTCGGTGGTCAGGAAATGTGGGGCGGAGTTGTGCCTAAAATTGGCCGCAATTTCGTTCAAGTGGTCTCGATTGAAGGTTTTCCACTGGAGTCATCGCCTGGCATGTTAAATCTCTTATCTGAATTGCCAGGGGTGTACCGCTGGTCATCGCGCTTTATCTTCATGGATATGCATGAGGCGGTTAATCATCTGGAAAAATTCCGCAGACGCTGGAAACAAAAAATTCGCGGTTTTTTTGATCAGGTGTTTAACCTGCAAAGCAGCAACATTGATGAAGACGCGCTCAATATGACTGAAGATGCGCAATCGGCCATTGCTGAGACCAATAGCGGTATGGTAGGGCAGGGCTACTATACCAGCGTGGTTGTGCTGATGATGGAAGATCGGGCAGCATTGGAAGAAGCCGGGCGAAAGGTAGAGAAAGCCATCAATCATCTGGGCTTTGCTGCACGGGTTGAAACGATCAACACCATGGATGCCTATCTGGGCAGTCTGCCCGGCCACGGCGTTGAAAATGTGCGCAGACCTCTCATCAATACGATGAATCTGGCTGATCTGTTGCCGGTTAATACCATCTGGACAGGTAAGCCAATAGCACCATGTCCGATGTATCCACCCAATTCACCGCCCTTGATGCACTGCGTCACTCAGGGTGCAACCCCCTTCCGGCTGAATTTGCATGTGCGTGATTTAGGTCACACCTTCATGTTCGGCCCGACAGGCGCGGGTAAATCCACGCACTTGGCGTTGATTGCCGCACAATTGAGACGTTACCCCGGCATGTCGATTTATTGCTTTGACAAGGGAATGTCGATGTATCCATTGACCCGTGCTGTGGGAGGTCAGCATTTCACCGTAGCAGGGGATGACGAATCACTATCCTTCTGTCCATTGCAGTTCTTACACACCAAGGGCGATCGTGCCTGGGCGCTGGAATGGATTTGTTTGATGGTAGAACTCAACGGCATCACAGTCACACCGTTACAGCGCAACGAAATCAGTCATGCCATTGCCAACATGCATCAAAGCGGCTCGCACACCTTATCGGATTTTCTGGTGACGATCCAGGATGAATCCATACGCGAGTGTCTTCGGCAATACACCATCGACGGCATGATGGGTCATTTGCTCGATGCTGAAGCCGACGGATTGGATCTCTCATCATTCACCACCTTCGAGATCGAGGAATTGATGAATCTCGGTGATAAATATGCACTGCCGACTTTGCTATATCTGTTTCGCCGTATCGAGCGCAGCCTGCATGGTCAGCCTTCCGCCATTATTCTGGATGAAGCCTGGCTGATGCTGGGACACCCGGTGTTTCGCGCCAAGATCAGGGAATGGCTCAAAGTCATGCGTAAAAACAACTGTCTGGTGTTGATGGCAACGCAAAGTCTGTCGGACGCCGCAAACAGTGGCATTCTCGATGTTATTGTTGAGTCCACCGCCACCAAGATATTTCTACCCAATGTATTTGCACGTGATGAAGAAGCCTCCGCACTTTATCGGCGCATGGGTCTCAATTCACGCCAGATCGAGATTCTGGCTTCCGCTATTCCTAAAAAGCAATATTACACCGTGTCTGAGAACGGCAGGCGACTCTATGACCTGGCGCTTGGCCCATTGGCGCTGGCATTTGTGGGGTCTACGGATAAGGAATCAATCGCCACCATTAAAAACCTGTGCGACAAATACGGGGACAAGTGGGTTAGCGAGTGGTTGGCGATCAAAGGGTTAACGTTATCTGACTATGGAGTGGCTTGATGAGTGTAATCAGTGATTTTTTTAAATTAAGAATTGCCGGAAAAATCAAGTCGAACAATCAAATCCGTGAGGATTATGAGTTTATGGAAGGAGGTCGCCGCTCCGGTGAAAATGAAAACCCCTATCTGTCAGCACGGCGTACCTGGAATGATCACATGCGCGGGATTCAGGCTTCGCGCAATATGTGGCAAATGTTAGCCCTTCTTTGTTTATTGATTGCGCTGGCAGGAGTGGGTGGAGTCATTGCTATCGGCAGTCAATCCAAGTTTGTTCCGTATGTGGTGCAGGTCAACAAGCTCGGTGAGGCGATCGCGGTTTCGCGTGCGGATATCGCAGCTGTAGCCGATCAGCGCGTTGTACATGCATCAATAGCAGCGTTCATCAATGATTTGCGCATGGTCACACCGGACATTGCTTTGCAGCGCAAAGCCATCTTTCGAGCCTATGCCATGCTATCCAATAACGATCCGGCTACGGCAAAAGCCAATGAGTGGTTCAACAGTCATGAGACAAGTAGTCCTTTCAAACGTGCTGAAACACAAACCGTCAATGTTGAAATCATATCGGTGATACCCCAATCACCGGAGACTTGGCAGGTCGACTGGCTGGAGAAAATCTATGACCGACAAGGGCACTTAACCGAGCCGCCTTTCAAGATGCGTGCTTTATTGAGAGTCTATAACAAGCCGACAACCCAAAGCACAACCGAAGAACAGATCCGAAATAATCCGTTGGGTATTTATATCCAGGATTTCTCCTGGTCGAAACAAACATAAAGGGATTACTCATCATGAAACCGTTACTCTCTTTAAGTACGCTGGGCATGTTGATTATGTCTATTGGACTCACTACTCCAAGTTATGCCAATGGTTTATCTGAGGCGTATTTCACTGATAAGAACCCGCAATTAACCCCGCAGGAACGCGCTGCTATTGATCTGGCGAAGAAATGGCAGGCAAGCAACCCTACGGGAACAAAGCCGGTCGCCGGTCCGGATGGTTCTATTCGTTTTCTGTTTGGCTCGCTGCAACCTAGTATCGTCTGTGCAGTATTGCAGGTATGCGATATTGAATTGCAGCCGGGGGAGCAGGTGAATTCCATCCACCTGGGCGATCAGGCGCGTTGGCTGGTTGAACCGGCTGTGACAGGGCAGGGGGCTCTAGAGGTACAACATTTAATTATAAAACCCCTGGATGTGGGTCTGGAGACATCGCTTGTTGTTACGACTAACCGGCGCACATATCACATGCGATTGCGATCTCACCGACGCGATTTCATGCCGAGAGTGGGCTTTACTTATCCCGAGGATGCGATTGCCAAATGGGATGCCATCAAGACCCGTGAGAGCCATGCGATGGACATCAGAAAGGCCAATACGATAGCGCAAACCGGAGAATATCTGGGTAATCTGGATTTCGCGTATGCGGTGACTGGTGATGCCGCCTGGAAGCCGTTGCGTGTCTATAACGACGGTCAGAAAACCATTATACAAATGCCTAGCATCATGGCACAGACAGAAGCACCGACTTTGCTATTGCTGAACAAAGAAGGCGGAATTTTTAGCGATGATGAAACGGTCATGGTGAATTATCGTTTGCAGGGTGATCGCTATATCGTGGATACGGTGTTTGACAAGGCGATCCTGATTGCGGGAGTGGGCGGCAATCAAAGCCGGGTGACGATTACGCGGGGGAATTGATGATGAATAAAATGATCACCGCATCCAACTCTATTTTTATCTTCACGTTGGTTTTATTGCTATTGGATGGTTGTGCCACGCAACCGTATGGCAATTTTATTCAAAATCCGTCAATCGTAACCAGCAAAGTCATGGCCGATGATGCAACCGCCCAGATAGTGCGACTGTATCCGGCTGCAAATACGCAATTTAATCTGCGTCATACGGTTAATGACCCGTTTGGCCATGCCTTGATCGAGAATCTGCGCGTTGCAGGGTTTGCGGTTCAGGAGAGAATCAATTCAGATAATTCCCTTTTTGTTTCAAAAAATCTGATGGGCGGCAGCCTTCCGGACATCGCTATTAATCATGAGGCAGATGGTGCCAGTCAACCGACAGGATTAGCATTGAGTTACATAATTGACCAGTCGGGTGATTTGTACCATGTCAATATTACGATTGACGATACGCGATTCTCACGTGCATTTGTGGCACAGGCAGACAGTGTTCATCCTGCCGGTCTTTGGGTAAGAAAAGAATAAGAGGGTAGGGGAGATGTTGACCAATTCAAAACTCTTATCACCCGATTCGTCACCGGATGTAGTCGCAAGAAGCGCCGGTGTGCGACGCGTTAATAACCTTCCGATTGTAATTTTTGGCGCGATTATGCTGATATTCATGTTGCTGATGATGATCGTCGCCATGAATCGCGCAGCTGAGCGAGGCCAATACGATTCTGATGCCAATAGTGATATTCAGTCGAGCAATTCCTTTGCTTCCCTGATTGCCAAAGACTATATCGGCGGCATTATAGAACCAAAAACCCAGCCTATAATTCCTGAACCATCCACAAAATCATCGATGCAGGGAATCATCATTGAGCGGCCATCAGATCTGGATAGGCCGCCTCTGCCGCCAACCCTGAATGCAGTTACTGATCCCTCGCATCATGCTGACATCGAGCATATTCGGATGCTGAAACGCCAGCAACTGGAAGAAGCGATCAAGGCCAAAACAAATGTGAATGTGATTGCACCCAGAAGTACAGGATCATCGCCGGATTTAACCAACGCTGGTGCACCTAAAACGCGCGAAGAAATGTTGGCAAAATTGGCATCAGTGCGTCAACAGATCGATGCAAATCTGCGTGAAGATCCAACGGCTGCCTATCATGCGCGTCTGGCGCGGTTGAGACAGGATGGAGGATCGAGTGTAGTGGGAGGAATGGGAGCGGGTAGAAGTGATGAATTCATGGACGATGGCGCCCCTCGTTTGCTGGATGATGATGTTGGCAGGCAGGCTCAAGATTATTCTCGTTTTGATTCGGCAAAAGGGGATGCACGCTGGAATCTGGATAGTGAAGTCAGAAAACCTTCTACACCGTATGTCTTGCAAACTGGCTTTGTTATCCCCGCAACCCTGATATCCGGTATTAATTCCAGTCTGCCGGGACAGATCATGGCACAGGTGAGTCAGCATATTTATGATTCTCCGATAGGTAAATGGCGTTTGATTCCACAAGGCTCAAGGCTGGTGGGTACGTATTCCAGCGAAGTGGAGTTCGGTCAGGCACGTGTGCTGGTCGTCTGGCAGCGCATCATCTTTCCGGATGGCAAGACCATGGATATCGGTGCCATGCCGGGTGCTGACGGAGTGGGTTATGCTGGATTTCGCGATCAGGTCAATAACCATTACCTGCGCATCTTTGGTTCAGCCCTGGTTATGTCAGCCATTGTGGCCGGTTCCACTTACAGCCAGCGTGATTCAGGCGGTGCGTTCGGGCGGCAAAATGCCGGTAGCATCATGAGTCAATCGCTGGGTCAGCAATTGGGATTGGTAACAGCCAATCTTATTCGCAAAAACCTGAATATCTCACCCACACTTGAAATCAGGCCGGGATATCGCTTTAACATTATTGTTACCAAAGACATGAAGTTTTCCAAACCGTATCAATCATTTGATTATTAATAACCGGAGCTATCAATTATGACAAGCAGTAAAAATCTAGCTATCCAATGGATCATAATATTACTCGTTCTGGGTATTGTAGGCTATCCATCGGTGATTAAAGCTGGTGGGATGGCAGTCATTGATATGGCGAATGTGAAACAAACCACGATTACCGCGCTTGAGGCAATAGAACAGACACAAAAGCAAATAGAGCAGTATCAGACTCAATTGCAGCAATATGAGAACATGATCCGAAATACCGTGGCACCACCTGCTTATGTCTGGGCGAAAGTGGAGTATGCGATGAACAAGCTCATCAATTTGACCAATACCATACGCTATTATGAGCAGCAGTATGGCGGGCTGGATAGTTATATGCAACGGTTTCGCAATGTTGAATATTATCGCAGTTCCCCTTGCTTTACTTTGCAGGAAAAATGCAATGAAGGTGCCTGGAAGCTATTGAAGGAGGGACAAAATACCAGTACGGATGCGCAAAAAAGTGCCAATGATTCGCTCTTGCGAGGCTTAAGTGAACATCAAAATCAGATTCCGCTGGATGCGGCTCACCTACAAATCCTGCAACAAAAAACCGAATCTGCGCAGGGACAAATGGAAGCCCTGCAATATGCCAATCAATTGGCCGCATATCAGGCAAACCAGTTGCTGCAGATGCGTCAGATGCTGATTGCACAGCATAATGCCACCAATACGCAAAGTCAGGCCGAGGTAGATCAAAAGGCCATGCAACAGGCTGCACGTGAGGCAGCAACCAAACGATTGAGTCCTGAAATATTACCTGCTGGTAGAAATTGGTCTGTAAGAGACGCCTTTTAAAACACTAATCAAAGGAGAGAGTCATGAAAACAATCAACATGTTGATAATTGCCATTATTGCGATTTCAGTATCGGTTTTAACTGGATGTGAAAAAACCGATGGTCAGCTTAAATTGAAGGAGCCTAGAAAAGAATTAAGTGAGATGCCACCTGGAATTAGGTGGACTGTTAACGGACCAGTTGATGAATCGGGAAAGCCAATTGAATTAGAGGAGGCAAAATAGTTATTGGCCTTAAATCATTTGCGGGAAAAATTTAGAGATCAAGCGCATGCACAAATTGAATATAGCTATTTTTTTTATTGCTTTGCTTCTGCTGCTTCTTTCTACAAAAGCATCCGCTGAGCTGGCGTATATTGACCCAGCAACTAATCAGAGTGTTCTGGATCAAGTGGTATATAAATTCTGGACAAAGGTTAAGGCTTGGCAAAACATTATCCAGGGTGCAGCCGAGCGTTTGTTCTGGACGCTGGTATTGATTTCAATGGTGTGGACATTTGGCATGATGCTGTTACGCAAGGCCGATATTGGTGATTTTTTCGCCGAATTTACTCGTTTTATTATCTTTACAGGTTTCTACTTCTGGCTGCTGACCAATGCCGTATCAGGCCACAATATTGCAGGGACTATCATTGACTCGATGCAGCAATTAGGTGGCACGGCTGCTGGTCTTCCAAGTGGTTCAAGTCATACTAGTATTGTTAATACAGGCATTTTAATCTGGAATCAATCCATCAATAATTTGAATATCCTGGATCCCATTGATAGCTTAATCGGTCTCATTATGTCATTAATTATTCTGATTATATTGACTGTAATTGCAGTCAATATGCTGCTCTTGCTAATTTCATCCTGGGTGTTGATGTATGCGGGTATCTTTTTACTTGGCTTTGGCGGAGCGCGTTGGACATCCGACATCGCCATTAACTACTTTAAAACGGTACTGAGTATCGGTATTCAGCTATTTGTGATGCTCCTGATTGTTGGTATTGGTAGTGACCTGTTATCCAGTTTTTACGCCAAAATGGGTAAAAATGTTCTGAATTATGAAGAACTGGCGGTTATGCTGATTTTTACGATTGCATTTTTTGTGTTGATTTCCAGGTTGCCATTGTTACTGGCTGGCATTATAACGGGTAGTAGCATAGGCTCGAGCGCTGGAATTGGCAGCTATGGCGCCGGTGGTTTTATGGCAGCGGCCGGGACAGCGGCGGCAGTTGCATCTTATGGTGGCACACTGGCAGCCGGTCGGTTAGCAGCGGCAAGAAGTACGGGACCCGATGCTTTACGTAGCGCTATTGAAAAGGGTCAGGCTCAGGAGTCTGCGGGTATGAACAATATTTCGCAAGGAGACGGTAAATAATGGATAAGGCATTTAATCGATTCGATTGATGATGGATTTGCCACCGGATATGCAAGAAAGGGTAGTGTGTTCAATTACTGCCGCCATCAAGTATGAAATACCAGCCAATATCTTGCTGGCGATAGCCGAAAAAGAGGGCGGCAAACCGGGGCAATGGGTGCGTAACAGTAACGGTACTCACGACGTCGGCTCGATGCAGTTTAATACCGGGTATCTTCAGGATTTATCCAAATATGGAATCACGCCTGCTCATGTAGCCAATGCGGGTTGTTATGCCTATGATCTGGCCGCATGGCGTGTGCGGCTACATATCAAAAATGATAAAGGCGATATCTGGACGAAAGCAGCCAATTATCATTCGCGTACTCCAAAATATAATTCAAAGTATCGAGCTGATTTGATTGCCAAGTCTGTAAAATGGGCGGATTGGTTGGAAGAACGCTTTCCTTCGTCAAATGCCAATAATAAGTAATAAATCTTTTCCACAAAATTTGTGGATAAATCTGTAGATGAATGCGCTAAGTCTAGAGGGATAATAGACTCCTGATTGGTGCCTTAAATGAAAGCAGAAAAATTACATGACAATGTTTGTCAAACCAGAGAATCTGCTATAACCGATATACGAGTGTACATGATTTAGTCATTCTTCTTTAACATCTGTTAGATATGCAAGGAGGGGGGCATCATGTCTAAATTTCCTATGAAGCCACATTGACACAACTTATCTAACCGATACTGATTACAAGTATTAATCCAACCATAGCTTATTGGATTTCTTTCATAACAATTAGGATCATCGCTGTGGATTTCTATAGACGTTCCATCACCAATTGAGTAATTAATGCACGTAACTCTTCAGATTCAGCAGGACGGAATCCTTGATGAATATGACGAACGTTTCCTTTCCGGTCAATTAAATAGGATGTTGGCATCGCCATTACTTCAAAACTCTTGGCGCATTGCTTACTTGTATCCGCAACAATCGAAAAATCCACTGGATGTTTAGCGATAAATTCTTGCGCATCGGCTAATTTTTCATCCAGATTGATACCGATTATTTGCAAACCCTTATCCTTCAGTTCATGATCGAGTTCATTCAAGAAAGGAAAAGATTTGACACAAGGCGGGCACCATGATGCCCAAAAATCCACGTAAACAACTTTCCCTTTCAATTCCTGCAAATTATGCGTGGGGTTACCATCCAATGTAGTCAATGCGCAGGAAGGTGATACCTGATCCAAGTGTTCCGCAAGCGATGTCGTCGTAAACAGACTCAACATTGGAATTATAAAAAATAACCACTTTATTTTCTTAATCATTGTTCTAGTACCTTCACTGATTACTTGAATCATCTGAGGACACTACTTAATCGCCTCTAGATTCATCATAATAAGAAACTAGGAGATCGAATAAATGTGATTCAATTTGATATCACTCAAACTGTTTGACATTTATATCTGTTCCAGTATGAACACCTGTTGCTGTCTTACAATGATAGTCGACTACGAATTGCCTTGCGCCCACATCGGTTTTGTTTACCACCAACAAATAAACCCCATTCCCTCCTTGCAGTATAATGGATGGGCTTGGATTTGCATCTCCTGAAAGTGTATCGCTGACACCAATCGCCCGGTCACCCTTTAGCAACAGTAAATTAACCAATAAATGCTCTACTGGAGCGGAAAGGTCTGTGATATCGGCTTCTAAATAATCAGCCGGTCCATTGCCGTTATCAAAGCAGGTGACTTGCGCATAACCGGTAAAATTTCTAACGGTTGCTGTTGGATCCAATACTGCACCACCTTCATCCGCTCCACTGATAGGCGTATACCCCAATGTGCACGCCATCATCACAATGCTGACTGACAATTTTTTCAGGATTCTAAATTGCATAATTAATTCTCCTCGCGTCGTTAATGACGTACTGAACTACTTCTGGAACTCCACCATACATTTGCACCTACTCATATTATCTTTTTCCGACAAACAAATAGCAATGCGACAAAATGTCGCACCTCTACCAATAAAAAATCGACAAGTTTGCAATAGCTTATCGATTATTACCGTTATGGCAAGGCGCAAGGAGGTTCCAAATTCAGTCGATTTACGGTCGTGACCACATCTGTTGTTCGTCAATTACACGCGATTAATCTACTTGCCCGATGGCCTCACTTCGATATTTACGCTAGTACCATTACATGATGAGGGTAGTGGATTTACTACTAAATTGCGTGTAATAATAAACGAAGCGGGGTCATTATCGGTAGGACTCACCCGATCAAACGGGTGCCTAGCACTTGTAATTTCGCAGATATTTGCAATCGACATACTGATCTTCAAATTCTGTGGGTACAGGGTGTCGGTTCGATTGCTGCTGTATGTCTCAAAGGCCCTGCAACATTCAAATTGTGAGAATGCCGGAAGCTGTAGGGCAGTTCGTGTAAAAATTAATTACATGGAGGTCCGATATGACGTAAGACGAAGAAAGAGCTGTAAAACGCAAAGTAAGAATACTGAAATATGCAGATGAGATAGGTAATATTTCCAAGGCTTGTCGATATTTTGGGATGCCGCGTTCAATATTCTCTGTATGGAGTTGTCCCATTTTGACGGACAGTTTTTTCATGGGGTCGAGAAAGTCTCGATCTGTGAAAGCGGATTGCGGTTTATCGTGATTTGATTTTTCTCATTCAATTTTCTCTCAAAATTGTTCGGTGATAAATATCCTAGCCCGGAATGCGTGCGAGTGGGGTTGTACCAGGACTCGATCCAGGTAAATATGGCCAGCCTTGCTTCAGTTTTGTTTTTCCAGGAGCGCCTATCGATCAATTCACATTCCAGGCTGGCAAAAAAGCTCTCAGCCATTGCGTTATCATAGGCATCACCTACACTGCCCATCGAGGGGCGTACGCCCATTTCCTTGCATCGCTTGCCGAACTCAACGTTGAAACCACAGCTGCCAATTGTCACGACAGCAAACCGCTGCTGAGGCTACTTGATAAAGCCAGGCGCTCGGATTCATGCTGATAAAGCCTATTGTAGTCAGAAACATAGTGACGCTTTGAAATCACGCAGTATTAAAAACGGTATCCAAGATAAGGCAGTAAAGAATAAGCCGCTGACACGACGGCAATTACAACGCAATCGTTTAATTGCCCAATCCCGCTATGTTGTGGAACGAACCTTTGGTAGTCAGGTGCGGTGGTTTGGCAGTAAAATTCTGCGTTACTGTGGTCTAGCCAAAGCGCATACTTGGCATCTCTTACAAGCCATTGCATACAACCTTAAAAGGCTACCCAAATTGTATATTGATAGCCTATTACCAACATTATCATAGAAAAAATGCGTCTTCTGAGGCAGTTATATCCCTTAAGTGATCAATCTAGGAATTTGACCAGAAATTACAAATATATTACCTGATCAATCTTCAAGAAATCAGAATTTATAGCGATTCTTAGGACTATAGGAAGTTTTGCAAAGGTTTCTCAGTAATTATCTGAGCTAGCATAGAATAATCGATTCCTTCGGTTAAAGTCTCACACCAACTATCATCTATCAGAACAATAGGACAGTTTCCACAATGAATTAAACATAGCCAATATTTCTATCTATTGATAAGCTGAAAATTGGTTATAACGAAAAAATGAAAATTTTCAAGTATAAAGCTTAACCTCTTTGGTATGCCGGTTCACGCGTTGAGATTGTGTTGACATCGCTACGCTCTATCTATCGAATACATTAAATAAAGATGTATTTATCTTTCCTGCATGGCTAAGGATAAGTCACTAAACTTATCCTTGATAAGTGTTATGATTGCATCATATCTAATAGCGTTATCGGCGAACTGGGTACGCTCCGTATTCATATCTACTGTGTTTCCATCTGCACTAGGTTGCAAAGGAACACGATATAATAAATTCCCTCCAGGGATCCTTGTTGGATCGATGCTAATATGCCCTGATGATGTTGTCGTTAAACCAACTTGGGTTGTATTTGTTGTTGATGAGAGTTTTTCACGTAGTACACTAGAAAAATCAATATCTTTCGCCTTATAATTAGGGGTGTCTGCATTTGCTATATTGCTTGAAAGCAATTCTTGCCTTGCAGTTCTTAAATTCAAAGCTTGGTGGTATAAATTTAACTCTTGATCTCTATCAAGTTTGCTAATCATTGTATAACTCCTGATTAAATATATTTATCAATGTTTGAACGCGCATTTAACATGCCAGATATAGTAAAGGTATTTATTAAGCGACCAACCCACGAAAAGACATGGAATAGATGTTATCTTTAAATCTAGATTATTAAACACCCGTTTAAGATTATCCATATGGCAACTATTTATTGCTCATCGGCTGTGTCAGCCTAACCGACCTGGTTTTCCGTATCACTCCTCTACTCTACTAAACGGGGATCCGCAACAACATTCCAGTACGCACAACTGAAACACCGCCATGATGAGCTAGATAAAATATCAAGTGTGCTCATCAAGTCTTTTATGTGTAACTTTTGTATATCGGTAAATGCTGGATCGTTTAACGTCAGCAGCACACCAATCATGGGTTGTTCAGTCTGAGCATTGAAGCTTGATTCTTTATACACCAGATTTGACTATAGCTCATTCCCCAGTAGTTTGGTGGCTAAACGAATTTTAGTTATAGAAGTAGGTAGAAATATACTCAAGCATGCCATTCAAATTTGCCAGGCGCGCTTAACAAACTCCTGTAATAATTAATAAAAAACTCATACTTTATACATTCTAATGCTCATGCGATGTCTCGCCTTTCTTTATTTCTGAGATCAGGTAATAAGCATTGTTCAATGCTACTTTAGTATTTTCAGTTAGTGGTTCAAGGAGCTTAACTTCCACCCAACCTTGATTAGAAATGCCTGTCCTGATTTCAATAGGATTAAATACCCATTCCATTTCATCACTTCTCTCGTTTTCTTCTACAAGAAAAATGTAAGGCTTACCATTCTCTACAACGATAGCTTCTTCTGGTAGCACGGTAACCGATGAATTATCTGTATAGATTTCTCCATGGATATACATACCTGGAATAAGGTAATATTCTTTTTGATCAATCTCGGCATGCACACGAACTACTCTCGGGTCTCTCTCGAAATTCTTTTCAACAGAAAAAATTGTGGCTGATAAGTTTTTATCCGGAACTGACTCTACCGTGAATGATACTTTTTGACCTTTTTTTACTTTGTGCACATCTTTTTCAAATACCATTAGATCGGCATGTATAAAATCATTATTTATAACCCTAAGTATTTGGGTTTGAGGATCCACAAATTGTCCTGTTTGTACCAATATTTTTTCAATATAGCCATCTATCGGACTTACTACTGGAACGTATTGAGAAATATTACCGTTTTTCAGTTTTTTTACATCAAGCCTTAATTGCTTTAATTGCGCTTCATAACCTTCTACTTCACTTTTTATAGTTTGGTAATTTGCTTTTGTTTGCTGATAAGTCTTACCTGAGCCAATTTTTTCATCATAAAGCCTTTGTTGGCGATGGTATTCTTTCTCTAGAAATTGCTTCTGATTATAAGTACTTATATATGCAGTCTGTAAGTTAACTAGATTGGGATGTGAAAGATAGGCTAGTATCTGATCTTTTTTTACCTTTTCTCCTTCAATTACTTTTATTTCAGTAATATTAGCTCCCAAAATACTTGTAATTACGGCTTTATGTTGAGGAAACAATTCCAACCAACCATTAGCGTTCACCACTCCAGAAAGAGCACGAGTAGGTATATTGCCGACCTTTATTCCGAGACTATTAAATTTTAGTGCAGAAAGATGGACCTCTCCTATGCCTTTTTCACTATCAGAATGGTTAATGTTACTATGAGTATCTTTAAGAGAAGCTTGATTTCTATTTTCTTCAACATTCTTGTTGTTAGCCGATTTGTTCATACAGCTGGCAAAAGAAAATATTGCTAATATCAAAACAGATATAAACTGGATGTGCATTTTCATATTTATTTTCTTTCTATTTATCATTTTAATTTGATGTTTTGAGAAAATATTCCATCTGGTAGCGGCTATCTAAATAACTGCCAAAAGCATTCCACGAATCAATCTCTATGCGTATAGAATCTCTCATATTTTGCAAGAATGTTACATAATCAATATCACCTTCTCGGTAGGCGGTAAGTGCACCCGTTTGTTGCTCCTTAGCCATAGGAAGGGCCACATCCCGATAGTATTGCCATGAATTTAACCATTTGAGGTACTGCTCGCGTATATTTTGATAAGCCGCAGCTAGCTCTAATTGAGATTGCTGAAGATTGTGGTTGGCAATTGTGTGCTCTATTTTAGCAGCCTGTGATCTTCCTAATTCTGGTGCAAAAAATAAGGGTACCTCAATACCAACCTGAAATTGATGAAGCCCAGGCAGACCAGAAATTTCTTGCTTGCCATACTGCACGCTTAATTTGGGTAAAAATTGTGAACGTCTTTCTTTGACAGTAGCTTCTGCAACATTAACTCTTTGCTTAGAAACATTCAGTACAGGGTGAGTGTCTATAGATTCTGGTATTAAGTTTAATGGACTTTCCAATTGCTTGGCAGGAATATCTGGGACAGTAAATAAAGTATCGATGGCAAACCATAGGTTCAGTCGCTGTAACGCACTTAAATAGTCTCTATATGCTTGTTCTTTTTGTATCAATACTTGATTTCCCTGATTCGACGTTGCTAAGTATTCAAGTTTCGATGTAGCTTCAACTTCAAATTTTATTTTAGCCGCCCGCTCAATATCCATGAAGATTGAGTTCATTTGCTTGTAAACCTGATAATTATTTTTTGCCGTATAGACCATAACCCAAGCTCGACTTACTTCCATTTCAACTTCTATCACAGACAGGTTAAGTACTTTCTCAGCTAATGCTACCCGCTCTTTTTGTAGCTCTAATTTAGGAAAAATACCAAAGATATTTATTTGGCTCTGTTTGATACCAACATGCATATAAGTAGTTTCTGGGGTGTACCCTAGCTTTTCTGCACCAGTGAAGATTGAGGTGCTACCCAGGTCCCAAGCAGTTTTCTTCTGGACTTCTTGATTTTCTATTTCAAGCCTTGCTGCCTGTATTCTAGGAAAATTTCTTATAGCTAGCTCCTTAGCCTGTTCTAGAGTAACGGTTGGTAGATTTTCTAGCGTTGATGACTGTGCTTCTGCCGTAGAGGCTGCACCTACAAGGATACTTAGAAGCCCGCTACACACAAAAATTATCAGCAGCTTATTTGCGGGAAGTTGGAGGCTTTTTTTATTAATTTTTTTATTATTACGATTCTCGACAAATGCATAAATCACGGGAAGCACAATAAGGGTAAGGAGCGTGCCCGATATCAAGCCACCAATTACTACGGTTGATAGCGGATGTTGCACTTCAGAACCTGCTGATACGGATAATGCCATTGGTAAAAATCCGAGAATATCGGTAGCATCTGTAAGTAAAATAGGTCTGATTCTTTCTTTGGTTGCTTTAACTATACGTTCTTCAATATCGGTTATCCCTTCTTCTTTCAAGGAATTGAATCTACTAATTAATATTAAGTCATCAAGTACCGCTATGCCAAATAACACAACAAAACCTACCCCTGCTGAAACACTGAAAGGTATATCTCTTAACCACAGAGCAAGTACTCCGCCTATGGCAGCTAAAGGAATAGCGGTAAAAAGGATGACTGCCTGGGAAAATGACTTTAGAGCAAAATACAGCAAGACGAAGATCAAAAATATGGTAATTGGTACCACAATGGCTAATCGCTTTTTGGCTTTTTGCAGGTTTTCAAACTCTCCACCATATGTAACGTAATAGCCGGGCGGTAAATCTAACTCGGCATCTAACCTTTGTTGGATGTCTTTTACTACGGACTCCATGTCACGTCCTCTGGTGTTCACTCCTACATAAGTTCTACGGAAAGTATTGTCTCTTGATATTTGCATAGGACCTAGTACATAGTTGATATCGGCTAGTTCCTTAATAGGAATTTGATTACCGTTAGGTAAGTCAATATAAAGGTTGCGCAAATCGGCAATGTTTTTTTGGTAGGCTTCATCAAAACGTATGACCATATCAAAGCGCTTCTCACCTTCTAGAATTACTCCCGCCACACTTCCGGCAAATGCTGAGCTGATGTAGTCATTCAATTTATCAATATTTAATCCATATTGAGCTATTTTTTCTCGACTATAACGCACAGTCATTTGAGGCATTCCAGAGGTTCTCTCGGTATTTACATCACCCACACCAGGAACGGTTTGAATGATTTTGGCTATGTCATTTGCTTTTCGCGCCAACACATCAAGATCATCGCCGTACAACTTCACAGCCACATCTTCTCGGACACCCGTTAATAATTCATTAAAGCGTAGTTCAATCGGCTGACTGAAAACTAGGTTGACTCCTATTAATTCGCTATCAAGCTTTTCTTTGATTTTTTCAATAAGCTCATCTTTTGACTTGGCAGAAGTCCATTTATCTACATCCTTTTCTAGGATAATGAACATATCGGCTATATCCATTGGCATAGGATCCGTGGGAATTTCTGCTACACCAATTCTAGCTAAAGCAATTTTTATTTCCGGAAAATTTTCCAGTAATATGTTTTCTATTTTAATAGAAACTTCAACAGTTTCACTGAGGCCACTACCGGGTCTAATAAGTGCCTGCATTGCAATATCGCCCTCATCCAACTGCGGCAAAAACTCCCCACCTATTCTGAGAAACATAAAAACCGCACCAACAAACAATACAAAAGCCACAACCATAACAATTACTTGATGTCGAAGTGCCATTATTAATAATGGTAAATAAATATGCTGAAAACCGTTTACAATTTTATTGCCGAGGTTCTCAAGCGATTTTTCTAACTTTCCAGACCAATTTTTTTGGTTTTTTCCAGGCCTTAAAAGTAAGGCTGACATCATAGGAACATATGTCAGGCAAAGTATAATGGCTCCCAACATGGTAAAACCAAAGGTATAGGCCATCGGATGAAACATTTTTCCTTCTATACCAGTAAGGAATAAAATTGGAATAAATACGATTAGTATGATTATCTGACCGAAAAATGCGGTATTCATCATAGAGCTTCCAGCTTGAAAAGCTAGCTCATCTATTTCCTTTTGGTCAAAATTGAATTTGCCTGCCTTATATTGTTTTTGAATTTCGTATATGGTGCGTTCTACTATGATTACCGCGCCATCAACAATAATCCCGAAATCAATAGCCCCTAAACTTATCAAATTGGCTGATACACCAAATTGATTCATCAAGATGGAAGCAAATAGGAAGGATAAGAGAATAGTACTAGCAGCAATAAAACCGCCCCTGATACTACCTAGAATTATGACTAATGCAAAAATTACAACTAGCGCACCCTCTGTAAGGTTCTCAGTTACTGTACTGGTAGTTCTTTCTATAAGCGTGCTTCTGTCAAGAAAAGGTTTTATCTCCAAACCTTCGGGTAATGATTTCTGAATATCAACTATGCGCTTTTGTACATTTTGAATTACAGCATTTGAATTAGATCCTCTTAACATTAAAATCATACCGCCTACTGCTTCCCGACCATCCTGTGTAAAAGCACCATAGCGTATCTGATGACCAAAATGTACTTTCTCTGCTACATCCTTGATTAAAATAGGGAGGCCATTCACATTTTTAATGAAAATATTTCGAATATCGTCGAGTGAGCGGACCAAGCCTTCCCCCCGGATAAAATTGGCCATGTTATTTTTTTCAATGTAGGCGCCGCCTGTATTGCTATTATTACGCCGTAATGCTTCAAATACTTCTGATATGGAAACATTGTTGGCATTGAGCTTTTCAGGATTGATAGCGATTTCATATTGCTTTATTTTTCCACCAAAGGCATTTACTGCCACAACACCTTCTACTAAAGCTAACTGTCGCCTGATGATCCAGTCTTGGAAAGTACGCAATTCAGTTGGAGAATATCGGTTTTCAAAGCCAGGCTTGGGTTGAAGGGTATATTGATAGATTTCTCCAAGCCCCGTTGTAATTGGTCCCAGAGATGGGCTTCCAAAAGTCTCGGGTATTTGTTGCTGTACAATATTAAGCTTTTCTTGTACCAATTGCCGTGGTAGATACGTGCCCATAGAGTCTTCGAAGACAATAGTTACTACTGAAAGACCAAAGCGGGAAATAGAACGTATCTCTGTAACACCTGGTAAGTTAGCCATAGCTAGTTCCACAGGAAAAGTTACAAATCTTTCAATGTCTTCGGTAGCTAAAGTTTGAGAGACGGTAATTACCTGAACCTGATTATTAGTGATATCTGGTACCGTACCAAGATCCACCGTGAACAAGGAATATACTCCACCACCTATTAGGACTAGGGTAAGTAAACCTACCATAAGCTTATGGTTTATAGAATAATTTATTATTCTGTTAATCATATACTTGTATTTTTAGAAGGATTAGCTTATTTTTATAAGCTAAATAAGCCATTATCTCGATTTTAAGATCCTAAGCGGACGTCACAAATAGATACAGTTAGAGTGTCTTGCTTGAACTATTCAGAGTTGAATCAAAAATACCAAAAAATTTGGTATTAATGGTTTGAACAGTTTTAACTTAAACTCTAGTGGTAATTAATACTCGGGGAGGGCGAAGCGGAGAATCTAAGAAAGATTCCGGAATAGACAAAGGATTAAAATTAGCTAGGGTCTCTTTACCAATTATAAAATCAAGTACTGGTAACTCTGTAAAGAAGAAGGGTTGATACACTGCACTAAGGCATATGTGGTTTGGAAGATCTAAGTCTTTATCATCAGAAAAATCAATATGCTGTTGACTATCTCCCATTGTTTGCATAGGAATATACATGGCTTGATGATCAAGTTCATGCATAAATATTTCACCATGGAAAGCCCACGACAGCGCATTTGTCAGCAAGCTGGTCGATAGTACTAACACGATAAGGTTAGATAACTTATACATTTTAATAGCATAACATATCCAAAAATAAATGTTATTATTTTTGGCCTTAAGAAGTTAAATTAGGCTCTGTAGCAATTAATTGTTGAATTGCTAGTCCGATATGCATCGGAATGTAAGAAAGAGGTATGCATCATGAAAGCAGCTGAATTCAAAGATTGGATAAAATCGATTGAACGGATGAGCCGCGGTCAGCGAGACAAGCTTCGAGAAAGATTAGAAAGAAAAGCCGGTGCTGATACGATCATAGAATTGATTGAGCAAAGGCAAAATGATGAGCGAATTTGTCCCTATTGTCAGAGAACAGAGCTGTATCGGTGGGGCAAAGCCAGTGAGTTACAGCGCTATCGATGCCGCCACTGCAATCGCACGTTTAATGCCCTGACAGGCACGGCATTGGCCCGATTACGCCACAAAGACAAATGGTTTGATTATGAACAAGCGATGGTTCGAGGGTTAAGTGTACGTAAAGCAGCGATCAGCTGCGGGGATAACCAGGAACACAAGCTTTAAATGGCGCCACCGTTTTCTGCGAGTGCCTGCAATCCATCAATCTAATAAAATGAATGGTATTGTTGAAACTGACGAAATGTATTTTCTGGAATCTTTTAAGGGACAACATCATTTACCGAGAGCCGCACGCAAACGAGGCGGCAAAGCTGCCAAGCGTGGCACATCAAAAGAACAGATACCCGTGTTAGTAATACGTGATCGTCATGGTGAAACTGATGATTGTATACTGCGCGACACAAGCGCAGAACAAATCGGAACAGTACTTATCCCTTTGTTAAGCAAAGATGTCATTCTCTGCACAGATGGGATGCCCGCTTACAGACAGGTCACCAGGAATGCAAAAATTGTTCATCGTCCAATCAACATTGCTGCAAGCCAACGAGTTATCAACGATGTTTACCACATTCAGAATGTTAATGCTTATGGCAGTCGGCTCAGACAATGGATGGCGAAGTTCCATGGGGTAGCAACACGCTATCTTGCGAGTTATCTGGGGTGGCATTGAGTGATTGACCGTCTCGGTCAGAACGTTACACCAACCCTTTGTTTCCAAATGTCACTTGGAAAAATAAGACAATTTCAACAGTTAATTACTACATAGCCTTAAATTACCTCCGGCAAAGCCGGAGACTAGTGTCATAAAAATCTTATCCGCTACAATTTTCTACATTAACAAAAATTTTTAACAAAGCTCTAGAATAAAAGTAAATGCAAATTGGACCAATAATAATATTACTTTGAAAGTGGCCAGGAAAAAACACAAGGCCATAGATAATGCAAAATGGAGTCTTTATGAACCAAATAAATTCTAAGATTCTCGCTATAACATTGCTTGGATTCCTTTTCAAGGGCTCAGTCTCGGCAGATGTTGGACATGGTGGCCATTATGGAGGGCACTTCGGTGGTCATTATGGGGGTCACTTTGGCGACCATCATGGATTAGACAGTCATCTTGGCTACGGATTAGGCTTAGGTTATGGTCTAGGTTACTATGGTTTTGGAATGCCTCCCTATTACCCCTATCCACCGGTAGTTACAGTACCTGCGTCTCCACAAACCTACATACAGCACGATATATCGCCTGCTCCTCAGCCACAGACTAGTAGTTATTGGTACTATTGTAGACACTCAGAAGGTTACTATCCATATGTCCGGGTGTGCCCTAGTGGCTGGGAAAAAATATCCCCACAACCTCCTGCACAATAATGAACGGCAGAGCAGGACAGCCAGCTTGAGAATTATTATTGATAACGTGATCCAGTCCTGAATTTCACGTAAGTCGGTTATGCCATAGGGCGTACCATCCGGTTTTCGCGCATCTTCTTTGGCATCGACGGTCCACATGAAGATTTCGCCCAGACCGGTAGAGATCGGCCCCATGGTGGGGCACGATACCAACAGGCAGTTTGCCTTTTGCCTCTTGAATCCGCTGGTTTACCAATTGACGAGCGAAGTAGATGTCCGTGCCGTCGCGTTTCTTCCAAATCGCGCAGATGTTGAATACTCATCTGGGCTCCTTCACGGGCCAATTGAGTCAGGCGACCTTAATGTACCATTTTATCCAGGCCGGCCGGCAAGTTAACTGAAGTGGTCTCCTGTAACAGTACAACCTAAGAGTAGAATTAAGCTCTGCTATTGTTAGTTAATCAAGCTCAGGCAGCCTGATGAATTGCTTGAAATTGATAATAAACTTCATTGGGAGTTTGGTTATTGAGACCTTGATGAAAACGTTCCTGATTGTACCAGCCAAACCACTGAGTCAGACTCTGCTTTACCTCTCTAAAGTCAGTGAATGCTTTGGTGTATAAGAGTTCATACTTTACCGTACGCCATAGCCGTTCAACAAAAATATTATCCCGATAACAACCTTTTCCGTCCATACTGACCTGGACATCGTGATTCTTCAAAACAGTTATCCATGCTTCGACTTATGAACTGAGCACCCTGATCGGTATTGAATATCTGCGGATAGCCGTAGTCTTGAATGGCGGCCTCCAATGCCTGAACGCAGAAATCGGCATCCATCGTGTTGGATAAGCGCCAACTCAGCACTTTACGGGAATGCCAATCCATGATGGCAACCAAATAGCCAAAGCCTTTCTCCATCGGCACATAGGTAATATCAGCAGCCCAAACTTGATTGGGCTGGTTTATTACCTTACCTTTGAGCAGGTGAGGATATGTTTTGTGTTGTTTGGCTGGAATACTGGTACCCGGTTTGGGCGCGGTGCTGATAATACCCAGAATCTTCATCATAGATGCCGCTTTCTTGCGACCAATCAGTATTCCCTAACGCACAAACCACGTGGCGTAGCTGCGTGTACCCTATTGTGGTGTTTTCAGGTATTGCTCGTCCATCTTTCGTAGCAAAGTCAGTTCCGCACCACTAGCTGGTTGCGGCTGATAGTAATAGGTCGAACGTGCCAAACTCAGCAATTGACATTGGCGAGCTTGGCTAAGTTTCTCGTTAAGCTCAATCATCATCTTGCGTTCCGCCGCGCTTAATGATCGAGCTTTCTGGCTAAAAAATCGCGTTCTACCGTCAGTTGCCCTATGACTCGATGTAAATCGTCTGTGGCTTGTCCATTCTCTTTACTAGTACCAGTACTTCTGGAAAACAACTCAGCCGCTTGTTCAATGAGTTGCCGTTTCCAGCTATTGATCTGTGTGGGATGTATCCCATAACGTGCTGCCAGTTGCGGAATAGTCTCATCTCCCCGTATTCGCCGCCAGTGCTACTTTCGCCTTGAATTCACTGGAATATTGTGTGCGTTTCTTGCTCATGATTATGATCCTCTATAGTGTCAAAAACAGAGCTTAACAACCTGTCCAGTTTTGCGGTACCACTTCACTTTTTGAGGAGGGCAAACTTAGCAGCTTTTGAAGATAAAGAGATTTTTACAATTAATGCTAAATCTGCCCTAAACTTTTAATGATTAATTTTTATATCGTGGCAAAATCAATAATAATTATTGCGGCCAAACTTGTGATCCCTTATAAAAAATTGGCATATCGCGATTAATTTGGGATGCAGAAGGTTTCAATTCAACCTTTACACCATTAGTACCACAAGATGCTGGTAAAGGATTGACTGTAAGGTCTCGTGTTATCGTCCAAGGGGCTGGCCCATCATCAGTTGTACCTACTCGATCGTAGGGAGTTCCGAGATTATTATGTGTCCAAAGATCAACTATACCCTCTCCGAATTGACTCGTTCCAGTAATTTGACAAACGTTCGCAATAGAAATATAAACTACTGCACTAGTAGCGCAAGACGATGGTTCAAACATCGGAGCAGTCAATCTGAATGGAGTTGCAACATTTAATGTATGGTCCACTCCAGGACCGCCCCCTGCCCAGAATCCAACTACATTACTTGTTGAATCAGTTTTCTCTCCCATTAAATCAAAGGCACCGCGATTAAATATAAGCTGTGCATTGTTCCCGTAATTAGTGAGAAAGTCCGTCAATGCGCCAGTGTGTGGTTGACCATCAACTAAAATAGTAGAATCAGCGCCATCTGGAAAAACAATTGAAGTTCCGATCAAATTATTTTCACCACAAGCATGAGCAACGAGGTTGTTAATAATTCGAGTACCTTCAACCATAGTTGGCACATCTAATCTTGTGTGTGCGAAGGCACTAGTGCTGCCTATAATTAAACCCGCAAAAACTGATAGCGCAGTTGCCTTAAAATTGTATGACTTATTCATATATAACCCATAAAGTTAATAATACAAGGCTTAAGCCTATTTTAGATTCCTTGATATTATTTAATAATTAATTAAAGAATCCATTTTTTATTATCTTCTTAGGTTCACATAATTGCAATGCGACATATTGTCGCACCTTAAATCACGCAAGTTAGGCAAGAAAATCTAACAAATTATAATTAATAATCAATTTAACAGAAAGTTATGTTATATTTTTTTCTCAGATTGATTAAGAGTATTTATGGTGAGGTCTTGAGGTTGCAACATACATTTATGATTGGTGTTTCCTAATTCGATCTGCAACGTACTATGCTGGATCTTGAACCGCTCATTCAGGGTTTGCATAATGCTATCCATGAAACTATCCCCTGGATAACCTTCGGGCATTACTAGATGAACAGTCAAGGCATTCTCAGTAGTGCTCATGCCCCAGATATGAAGATCATGTATGTCTGTTACGCCACAACAGCTACGCAAGTAAGCATCTACTGCTGAAACATCGATTCCTGCTGGTACAGCATTTAGTGCCAGTTGTGCTGATTCCCGCAATAAATCCCAAGTACTTATCACGATAATAACTACTATAATTTGACTGACAATTGGATCAATCCAATACCAGCCTGTAATCATCATTCCAATGCCTGCTATCATTACACTCAAAGAAATACCCGCATCAGCAGCCATATGTAAATAAGCACCGCGAATATTTATGTCTTCTTTACTACCTTTAATAAATAATAACGCCGAAAATCCATTTACTAAAATACCTACTGCGGAGACAACTATTACAGTCATTTCTGCAATAACAGGTGGTTGCGATAATCGTTGAAATGCTTCCCATGCTATCCCACCGCATACAACTAAAAGAAACATGGCATTGAGTAGCGCTGCCAAAATAGAAGAGCTGCGTAGTCCATATGTAAAACGTTCGCTAGGTGCTTTACGTGCAAGGATCGATGCTATCCATGCAAGTATTAATGCCAATACATCTGAAAGATTGTGCCCTGCATCCGCAATCAAGGCTGCTGAGTTAGCGATGAAACCATAAGTAAATTCAACTATTATATAAACAGCATTGAGAATTATGGTGATGATAAATGTTTGACCATGACTACTTACTTGTTTATGTTCATGGTGATTATTAGAAGAGTGTTTTTTTTCGGAGTGATCAAACATTCTATCTCTTCAATAAAAATAATATCAATATTATAGAAACTGAAAATCTATTACATCAATATATCGTTTGCAGCCTCAATAGGCTTTGGAATATCTGTTTCGTTCAGCACTTCGAGGAGATCAATTTCAATTGTACGGCTTAGTGATGTGATCGGAATATCATTCGATCCAGCCTGAAAAGGATTTTCGGTTGATTCCCCTATTTTATCCATAGTTCGAAAAATCCACGAAACAATTACACAGAAAGGAATGGTGAACCAAGTAATATGATGCCCTAGTTTTTCAAACTCTGGTAACATCCCAAAAGGCAGCAATATAATGAATATCCAAACAAAATAAAGATTCAAAGTAGCGAATTGCCTTGGATAAGGAAAATTCTTTATCCGCTCACATTTTCCTTGATGTTCATAAAAATCAGATAAGATCCTTTGCAGTTCTATGTAACGAAAATTTTCTATTAATCCCTTATTAAGCAGATTTTTCAAATCTTCTGATTGGACGTTAATGATATGCGCAGCTCTATTCTTTTTTCTTAAAATGTATTCTTTATCATCAGCAGACAAATAAGGTGTAATATCTTCTGCTAATGATATTTGGTGTTCAGGAACAATAAAATGTTCCACATTTTCAATATTATATTTCTTATTTTTTGTTTCCCATTCTCTTGGTTGGCGTAGTTGATGCCGCAAAGCTGTAAGCCATGCAATATGCCGATAAATAAGTCTGCGGTGAATTACATCTAATTCACTATTAGACAAAGACTGTTGGGTTTGACTATTTGAGATGTATGTTTTTACCAACATTCCCCAAATTCGGCTTGAATTTACTATAGAGCCATAAATTTTTCGTGCTTCCCAGAAACGATCATAAGTAGCATTATCTTGAAATCCAATAATGATGGCAACTGCTGTTCCAATAAGTGCCATAGGTAACCAAGGAAGTGCTAGCCAAGGAAAATGAAAAATTTCATAGGTAGCAGTCGGTATTGTTGCAATAATAATGAAAATAACAATATCCCGCTTGGACCAAATAAGAACTTTTTTTAGACCAAGATTTTTTCCAATATGCATAAACTAAAACCTTTATATTATTTTGAAAAAATAAATATCCCCAAACAGCAGAGTATTTTCGCTAAAAGCAGTACAAGCTGATAATCCAAGCAGAGCTTTGAAGACGTTTTACCGCGAATTTATGCATACTTGTCAATTATCTGCTCATCTCTATGTTTGCCAACCTTACTTGTAAAATAACCATCAGCCCAAACCTCTCTCCCCCTGAGCTTCTATATAACTTTAGAGACCTTTGCAAAACTTCACTTAATATGCAACCTTAAACGTTGGGCTATCCTCTGGTCGGGTTTTTCGATGATCATAAATCCTTGTAGTAGCAATATTGGCATGTCCCAGCCATTCTTGCACTTTGGCAATATCTGCTTGATGATCCAGCGCATTGGTGGCTGCTGTTGCGCGTAAGGAGTGCGCGCCGATTTTGAAACCTAGCTTTTCAGAGTATTTCTGTACCAATTTATAAATACCGTCTGGGGTAATCGGTTTTTGTGATCCCTTGATGCGATTATTACTGGTTGAACGGAATAAGGCCCCAGTATCTTCCAGGCCATGTCCTGCTGCATCCAGGTAATCATGGATTAAGCCACTGGCGGCAGGATGCAAAGGTACATAACGAGTTTTTCCTCCTTTTCCAGAAATCTTTATATGGGGTACCCCGCGCCGCTCCTGCTTAAAATCCTTTACTTTTAACCGGCACAACTCATCACGCCGCAATGCGTGATAGAGCAGGGTAGCCAATATTGCACGATCACGCTTGCCCTTCAATGAGCTACCATCCGGTACTTCAAGCAATTTGCGTGCCTGATGATCGCCGATTGCCGGCGTTTTACCTTCATAACTCTCGACTGCAGGACGTTTTACACCCTTGACTGGATTATGCGTAACTGTGTTTTTGTCGCATAGATATTCAAATAAAGACGATAATGCAGATAAACGGTGTCGGATGCTCATGCTGCTTAATGAACGACTCAACAAATCATCACGCCAGGCAATAATATGAGCACGGGTCACAATCCTGAACTCTCCCGGATTCTGAATGCCCGTGAAATTCATAAAATCCTTTAAGGCATTTTCATAAGCGCGACGAGTGGCTTTGTTTCCTAAATTGGCAAACCATTCCACTTCAGGTGGAACATCAGCAAGGCCCTGAAATTCTTTTGCAGTGAGTGCGCGATTTCCGGTAGTAATAATGTCTGTCATGTTATTTGTTTAGCTCATCATCTTTATGTGGCGTTTCACTACCCATAATCGCTTCATAATCTCTGCCGCCATAAAAAATATTAAGAATAGTGACGATTTGTTTGTCTTCAATAACCTCAAAAGCTGCGATCGCGTTTTTATCAATGGCAACGATTCTGAGATTCTTGCGCAAATCATCGCGCTGTTGTCCAATCAAAGGTATTGTTTTAAGGTCATGGCACTTTAGGCGTAATTTCTCTATATATGTCCACGCGACTTCAGGAAATCCGCTCTTCTCAGTTATATATTCATAAATATCAGTCAGGTCTTGTATTGCATCGGGTGTTAAATACACTTCATAGCTTTTCATAGCCTGGCGTGCTTATTCGTTGTTGATGAAGTTGCTCTAGCTTTTCAAACGCAGCATCAAGCAAAATAGGTGCACCACTGTGTGCGGATTGTTCCAGGCGCGCTTGAATGGAAGCAATTCTTGCCTGATGTTCTTCTTCCTGTCTTTGCCATAAGCGCATCGCTTCACGAATAACCTCGCTTGTGGAAGCGTAAGCACCGTCCTTCACTTTTTCTCTAATAATATGCAGCATATCAGGTGGAAGTGTAATGCTGATTTTTTCTGCTTTATCGGTGCGCTTCATTTTTTATTTCCTATGTAAGTTTTTAACGCCTTCCAATTGGTAGGATACTATCCTACTCAACAGAATTGAATAAAGCAAAAAAATATTTCAACCTTCTGAATTATAGAATCACCTTACTATTGATAACATATTTTATCAATAGTAAAAAGAAGCCTATCAAAAAGTATTTTTGTACGAAATATTAAATGAAGTATTTAGTCATCATACTATATAGTATGATGACTATTTATTCGTAATAATGTGAGCGTGCTGTGACACATAGAACGACCATTACACTGGATGATGAAAGTTTTGCATTTCTGAATAATATTGCCGGTGATAATCGTAGTGCTTATATCAACGAGCTTTTGAAACAGGAACGCAAAAACTATCTCAAGCAAGCTTTGCTCAAGGCGAATCAGGAGGAAGCTCAGGATTCTGGCTATCAGAAAGAACTAAAAGAATGGGATATAACCCTGTCCGATGGTCTCCCGAATGACTGAGTTTAAGCAACTAGATATTTATTGGGTTGATCTGGAGCCAACCAAGGGTGCGGAAACTAAAAAGTTAAGACCGTGCGTAATTGTTCAGGGCGACCTTGTGAATATCCAATCAAAAACCCTGATTGTAGCACCGATGCTACCCAACCATAAGTCCTGGCCATTTGCAGTAAATCTGACACCAACCAATAATAACGGATTGGATAAAGATCGTCATATTAATCTCAAGCAATTACGTGCAATTGATATCTCTCGAATTGGCAAAAAGCAAGGCAGGCTTGAGAGTGAATGTTTGCAATCGATCAAACAAGCTTTAGCAATTGTTTTTGATTTATAGTTATTCCAATATTTTACGGCAAGTGTGTTACATAAACCTTAAATAAGTATAGAGTTTAAGCAGTGATTCAAGGGCTGAAAACTGTAAAAAATAGCGGGAAAAGAACTTTTTCGTTGTTGATACCGTTTTAAAATTGAACCTTACAGGCAAGATTGCATTGGTCACGGGTATTTCTTCATTCTGATGAAAGATAAGGCAAGATGACAAATAAGAAACTGTATGGCGCAAAGAAAGATTTTGAAGCCGATGTTGTGGGGTCTGTTGAAGAAGGAAATCCCAGTGAAGTAACTCACGCTGCATTTATCGTAGCGAACTATAGAGTAAAGAATTCCCAGCCAAAATCAAAGCGGGTAGGCAAATGGCTGTTCTTTGTTGCCGAAAAATATATTGACGACACATGGCGCAACGTAACGAAGGCTGTTGAAGATGGAAAACTATGGAAGCAGGCTAAGGTATCCACTGCTTGGCGTAGCAAGGGCGACGTTTATGTCGTGTGTGTATACACCTACGATTGTGATGATGAGAGCGATGTTATGAGAATAAGGGATCATTTGCGTGAAATGGGATTCAAAAGAGCTGCGTCATATAAAAGCGATGAACAAACCCATGCTGGTATCTATTCTGACCTCTCAGCGGGTTTTGCCCTGTATAAAGCCTAACCTTTATCAAAAGCTATAAGAAATCTGACAAGGTGGTGCTTTGAACGCTGTAGAGATTGAAGAAGCAATATCCAAACTGGCGGAGCAACCATTTGATCCGGCACAATTCCCCTATGCGTTTTTGGAGGCATTTGGGAACAAAGCCACGACCATCAGCCGCTTGAGAAGCGGCAATTCCAACAAAACCGATATTGAAGGCGCGGTGCTTCAGTATAACAATATCCACATGGCGGTTTGCCCATCTGGTGAAGTGCTGAAAATACTGGATAATCTGAAAAACAGTCCCGCCACCGCACGCCAGAAAGCAAAGTTCATCCTTGCGACGGATGGAGACGATTTTCAGGCGGAAGACCTGACAAGCGGTGAGACGGTTGCTTGCACTTACAGAGATTTTCCTGACCATTTTGGCTTTTTTCTGCCTCTGGCCGGGATCAGCACGGTCAAACAAATCAGTGACAATGCTTTTGACATCAGGGCGACTGGTCGTCTGAACAAGCTGTATGTTGAGCTTCTGAAAGATAACCCCGAATGGGGAACCGAAGAACGCCGCCCTGACATGAACCACTTCATGGCACGGTTAATTTTCTGCTTCTTTGCGGAGGATACAGATATTTTTAATGGCAGTGGTCTGTTCACAACCACTATTGATCAAATGAGCGCAAAAGATTCGTCAAACACTCACAAAGTGATTAGCGAGATTTTTCGCGCCATGAACACCAAGATAGATGATCGGGAGACAGCACAACTGCCACGCTGGACAGATACATTTCCGTATGTGAACGGCGGTCTTTTCTCCGGCGGGACAGAAACACCGCACTTTAGCAAGATTGCACGTACCTATCTGCTTCATGTCGGTAAGCTGGATTGGAAGAAAATCAATCCTGATATTTTTGGCTCGATGATCCAAGCCGTGGCAGAGGATGACGAGCGCGGCGCATTGGGAATGCATTATACCAGCGTACCCAATATTCTGAAGGTGTTGAACCCGCTATTTTTGAATGATCTGCATGCCAAACTTGAAGAAGCTGGTGATAATCCGCGCATGCTGTTGAACCTCCGCAAGCGTATGGCAAGGATTCGGGTGTTTGACCCCGCCTGCGGTTCAGGTAATTTCCTGGTGATTGCCTATAAACAAATGCGGGAAATTGAGGTGGAAATTAACCGTCGGCGTGGAGAAGAACACCAGCACACGGAAATCCCACTCACGAATTTCCGAGGCATTGAACTGCGCGACTTCCCAGCAGAAATTGCCCGTCTTGCTTTAATCATTGCTGAGTATCAATGTGATGTGCTTTATCGCGGGCAAAAACTGGCTTTGTTGCAGTTTCTGCCGTTGGAGGCCCAAAACTGGATCACTTGTGGCAATGCTCTCCGGCTGGATTGGTTGAATATCTGCCCTGCAACCGGCACTGGTGTAAAACTGTATAGTGATGACTTATTCAGCACACCGCTTGATCAAGCACAGATCGACTTTGAAAATGAAGGTGGCGAAACTTACATTTGTGGTAACCCGCCCTATAAGGGAAGTCAATCGCAGGACGATGCGCAGAAGGTCGATCTGGAAGCAGTGTTTGAGGGAACGAGTGTAAATTGGAAGGGACTAGACTATGTAGGCGGATGGTTCCAGAAAGCAGCGAACTATTGCAGGATAGCGTCTGCTTCGTTTGCCTTCGTGAGCACCAACTCAATTTGTCAAGGAAAAGCAGTCTCTGCTCTTTGGCCGCATGTCCTTAGAAGTGATCATGAAATCAATTTCGCTTACACGAGCTTCAAGTGGGCAAATCTTGCTAGTCACAACGCGGGAGTAACAGTCGCCATTATAGGTGTAGGCCCACGAAACACATCGAAAAAACGCCTATTCGTAACCGTGGCAAATAACTCTATCGAGACAAGAGATGTAAAGTACATCAATGCCTATCTTGTTTCCGGCCCAGAAATCTACATTGAACCACGGAACGAGAACCTCAGCGGTCTGAGTTTAATGGCATTTGGTAACATGCCAATTGACGGTGGATTTCTGTCCTTCAACAAAGATGAGATAGAGTCTGCCGGGTGTTGATACCGGTTTAAAATTGACCACCCATTACGGTTGAAATTTGACCAGGGGAAAATAGAGCGCAGGATACTACGCATCTGTGGATAAGTCGACCAGACTGGATTGGTAATTTGCCTCCTGTTGATGTTTTAGTTTGTTGTAATTGACTACGAATCGACCAGATTTTCTTCTGGAGAATATTTTTCTTTTTCCCGCTGCTGTATTCTGATCTTTGCATTGGCTGTACTTTGTTTGTAGCGGAAAGACTCGTTGCCGGTTTCGATGATGTGGCAATGGTGTGTGAGTCGATCCAGCAGCGCTGTAGTCATTTTGGCGTCGATGAATACGATGCTCCATTCTGCGAATGCGAGGTTGGTGGTGATAATGATACTGGTACGTTCATACAACCTGGAGAGTAGATGAAACAATAGTGCGCCACCGGCTTGTGAGAATGGCAGATAGCCCAGTTCGTCGAGAATGACCAGGTCGATCTGCAACAGCCGCAAGGCAAGCCTGCCTTGTTTGCCCGCTGATTTTTCTTGTTCCAGACTATTGGCCAGATCGATGGCGCTGAAGAAGCGTACCTTTTTATTGTGATGCTGGATGCCTGAAGTGCCGATGGCAATGGCCAGGTGTGTTTTGCCAGTACCGGTGCCGCCGACCAACACCAGGTTCTGTGCAGCGGCTGTAAATTCCATTGTAGCCAGCTGATGAATCAGTTGCTGATCGACTTTGGACTGACTGAAGTCGAAGCCCTGTAAGTGGCGCTGCACCGGGAATCTGGCAGCTTGTGTCTGATAGCGAATGGAACGGAGGTTGCGCTCGGTTGTTTCAGCCTGGAGTAACTGGTTTAGCAGTGTGTCTGCGAAATTAAAACTGTCAGCGACATCGGGCGTATTCTGTTGCCTCAGTTCAGCATAGGAGCTGGCCATGCCATATAATTTCAGCGCTTTGAATTGCGCAAGTATGTCAGACATGCGGCACCTCTTTGGTGTTCAAACGATCATAGCGCGCCGTATCGGCCTGCGGTTCTTCATTGAGTTTCAGTGTTGTTTCCACTGACGCTGGTACGTCGGTGTATTTCAGCCGTGCCAATACATTGGCAACATGCTCGGCACTGGGCACGCCGGATTCCAGCACCAGTTCAACAGCGACCAGCACAGCTTCCAGCCCATGCGTCGGCACCAGGCTGAGCACTTTTGCCATGATTCGATCGGCCTGCTGACGTTCTCTGCGCCTCAGTGCAATCTGCAGTTGCAGCAAAGGTGCCGGTAGTTCGGCGAATGGCGCACCGTTGCGCAAGGCCCCCGGTTTCTTCTCAATGACCGGGATATAGTGCTGCCAGTTATAGCTGACCTGGTCGCTATCCATCAGACGACTATGACAGGCTGCTACGGCATTGTCATGGACGATCTCGATACGGTCGGCATACTGATGAACGGCCACCACCTGATTGACCAGACGACAGGGAACGGAATACCGGTTGCGCAGTAATGTAACCAGACACGTGCTGGATACCCGCGCCAATACTTCGATATAGCCATCGAACGGTGCTGGCATCGGCATCAGGTACAGTTGTTCTTGTTCCAGTGCATCGGCAAGGGTAATGCCCGCATAATCCGGATGCTCGATTTCAGACCACAGTCCGCGACAGCGCGTTTCAAGCCATCTGTTTAAGTCATCGAATGAGCCAAACTGTTGTTGCTTGGCTTCATTCCATATGCGGCGGCGCATATCCTGAACATTCTTCTCGACAACACCCTTTTCCCAGCCGGAAGCCACATTGCAGAAATCAGGATCGAACAGGTAATGTGCCGTCATCGCAAAGAAGCGCGTATTCACCACACGTCCATTGCCCTTAGACACCTTGTCCACGGCGGTCTTCATGTTGTCGTAAATGCCGCGTTTCGGCACACCACCAAAAGTAGTGAATGCCCGGGTATGCGCATCAAACAGCATTTCGTGACTTTGTGACGGATAAGCCGACAACATGAAAGTACGGCTGGCGCATAGCTTGGTATGGGCTGCCAGTACCTTGCGGTGGATGCCGCCGATCACCAGCCATTCTTCGCTCCAGTCAAACTGGAATGCTTCACCCAGCGCAAACTTCAGCGGCACATACGCCGCTTTACTCTGATTCCCTTGATTGCGCCAGTTGCGAACAAAGTCACATACAATCGTATAACCGCCTGTATAACCCTCGTTCAATATCTCTTTGAACAACATCAACGCCGTGCGCCGGTCCTTCTTCGGACGACGCGCATCCGCTTCCAGCGCTAACATTAACCTGGATTCAAACGGTGTCAACTTGCCAGGCTTCTTCGCCCTTTGATATTTAACCGCGCTGTCGCTTGGCACTTTCAACCACTTCTTGACCGTGTTCCGCGACAAACTCGTTCTTCGTTGAATCTCATTAATTGACAGATGTTCACGGTAAAACATCCGTCGTATCTTTGCATACATAACCATGGTAATCACCTCTTAAATTCTCCTGCCTAAAATTTAAGCAGGATACGGAAATTACCTGGTCAATTTTCAACCGTTACAACTAGCCTTTTCTGGTCAATTTTCGACCGGTGTCAACACCTTATAGTGAAATAGCCTCGTATGGGAAGCGTCCTAAACTTAGCAACAATATATTGAATTCCAGACTTTCTGAATTGCTAAAGGGTCGAGGTTTTATCTCTTCAGTAAAAAAAGGAAACGATGGCATAAGAATAATCACACGCAAGTCTGCTGACCTTTCAGAAAGAGGTTAATGGGCTAGTGTCTCCGACACTCTGCTAATAGAATTTTAATTACAATTGATCGATATCTGCTTGTGGCCGACTGCTGCCGGTTACTATAGGCAGGACTCGCCCTCTATAAGAGGACAATCAGAATTAATTGATCGAATGTCAGTTAATTATATACCAGACATCATTGGTTCTAACAAATCAAGTGATTGTTTATTTGGAGAATTCAATATTATATTCTAGCTCGAGTCCGCAGGCGTTGTTGCAAGCGATTTTGAATTTGAGTGTATAGCTTAGCTTGCTGATTCTCACGATCACGTAAACAGACCACCAGTGAATATTCTTCTAATGTTTTTGTATCTGCCTCGCCCCAGGGATGATCATTTCTGGTGACAACAACAAACAGACGTTCGTTTTTTAATTTGGAATCACTCCGTATTTGTTTAAACTGCCACTTTGCAGATTGAACCGTACCTTTGCTTCTAAGACTTTTGGTGACATTTGCATTGGCCAATTCTGGGATGCTTTCAAAATTTTCTTTACTCGTTGCCTTGTTGAACATTTTGACTGCATGATCAAGATCAGGAGCTGATACTAATCGATAATCCAATCGTGTTGCCTTATAGGTTACGCGTGTCGATCGCACTGGTGGCGTATGAGCTAGGCTGACCGATATTTCGCGAACTCTTTTGCCTGGTGAAATAAAATCGTCTGGTACCAATAATTCGTAAAAATGATGACGCTTGTTTTCAATTTGACCATCCGCTATCAATGTCACTTCATTTTCCAATGACTTGAGCAATGCCCTTACATCGACACGACCATATCCCAATACCTTTCTAACTGAGTCTTCATTATCAAAAATATCCGTTGAGGAAGTTGGTATTGTGGCATGAGCCACCAACAAAGCTCTTATTAAATTGGCGCTGGCTTCAGGATGCTCGGATAAGATTTTCCCGGCTAAATGCGTAATATGAGGCGCAGCAAAGCTAGTGCCGCATTTGACACCAAGTAACCTGCCTTGAGCAAAGTCGAGATTGGTCGATAGTTCACCCAATCCATCATCGTTAATGTTATTGGCTCCGCCACGAGCATTCAAAGCCCAGTTCCCTCCGAAGGCCACCAATTCTGGCTTTATGGCACCACCAACTGTCGGTCCATGACGAGTAAAAGGGGATGGTTGTTCTGTTTTGGCTATGGGCAATTCGGCAGGATCATGGGTAAATCGCTGAGCATTCCGATTGGCTTCCCATCGCGCTAAACTACCGACTGTTAGTACATTAAGGGCTGTGGCCGGATCGATAATCGCCCATTCATCATTTAATAAATATTGGGGATAATCCTGTCGCCAAGCTAGCCCATCCAAGTGACTAGGCAGAACATTACCGGCTGAAACAATGAATAAAACGCTTAATTCACGCGACAGTCTGTCCAAGGTATATGCCAAGCCGCGTACATGTCCGCCTAAATAAGGTTTACGGCTATCACCGAAAGAAAGATTGAAAACCCGACAATTGTATTCGTCAACAAAATAGCGAACGGCAGCATCAATATGGTTTTCAACCAGTCCATCATTTTCATTATCTCTATTTAGGATTCGCCCGCTAAAAAGACGCAATTCCGGAATAAATGAACCGGCATCTATTGATTTTGCCAAGTCGCCATACAGGGCGATGCCAGCGACATGTGTGCCATGTCCACTCTCGTCTGCTTCGATATGACCAGGCAGGAAGCTTTGTGAATCGCCCACGGAACTACTCAGCAAAGGATGTCCGGTTGCAATTCCGCTATCCAAAACCACAACACCAGGTGCATTGGGTAATGGTGAAGGAGGTATTGGGAATTGCTGAATATCTAGGCCGAGATGTTTTACATTTAGGCCAAAACGTGGCGGTAGATCAACAATGCGTATATCACGGTGGTGCAATAATTGTTCGGCTTGGGTACGATCACAACGGACGCGATAAATGGTCAATCCAGCTTGTTTAACGCTATCAGGAAACTCAATGCTATTTTCTTTAAGCCATGCTTCGAACTTACTACAAAGTAGTTGGCGCTCTCTGGCATTGTCCTCAATGGGCCACAGTTCAAGATCGAGATAGAATATATCCGTTTGAGGAAAACCTTCCTGCTTTAATGACCAACCGGTTCTATCGTCCGGCGTCCATCCACTCATGCCTTGTAAGGCATAATAGACTTGCTTGTTGGTAACACTTTCCCCATGAGCTATTGACGCCAGTCTCGCTTCGAACGATTGCAACGCTGATTGGCTAACAAAAGCGACCACAACTTCGTCTGCCTCTTGACTGACGAATTCGATTTCACCAGATATTTTTCTTAAGTCGTCGGGATTGAAGCCTTTACTTACTTTGAAACGAAACAATCTGCGGTCATCAAAACCGCCAATATCCATATCCGTTTGTTGAACAGTTTCTTGCAGTCGCAAACCCAGGGTTTTAGCATGCGCTGCTGGGTCGGATGGTACTGTGGGTGGTGGAAATGTACTTGATCTCTTCTCGGTGATTGGCTCCTCACGTTGCAGTGGTAAATGTGGATAATTAGATGTCATGAAGATCTATTCCTGTTTAGAAACCCGATTCCTTCTTGCATCTTCCCGGCGAATAGCAGACTGAATGTGCCGTTCGGTCAAAAACTCTTTACCTGATAAAACCTTTTCTTTAATTGCCCGGCGCAAAACACGTTCAACATCGGCGTGAGACATTCCTTTGAATAAGCTAGAAATTTTGCTATTGTCGATTTCGAATTCCCTACGCACACCTCTAAGCTTGATAGTAAGTAAGCGCTTCATTTGTTCTGAATTAGGCGCTTCAAACACTAACACTTCATCAAAACGTCGCCAAATCGCGGAATCCAAAATACCTTCATGATTAGTGGCTGCGATTAATAAACTTTTACCTTCATAAGCATCCAACATTTGCAAAAAAGCATTAACGACGCGTTTTAATTCACCATGCTCAGCACTGTCGGCACGGTCTTTTGCCAAGGCATCAAATTCGTCGAATAACACCACCATAGGGATGGCTGTTATAAAATCGAATACTTTACGCAGGTTTGCCGCCGTTTCTCCTAGATAGGAGGATACAACACTATCAATCCGGACAATTGCCAAAGGCAAGCCTAATTCGCCAGCAACAATTTCTGCCGATAGCGTTTTCCCGCATCCGGGTGGGCCGCAGAAAAGTAGTCTGTCAGCAGGAAATAAACCATGTGATTTAAGAATTTCTACACGATGGTGCTCTTCTAGGATTTCGTCCAGCAGGGAACGGTTTTCATCAGACAAAATCACATCATCAATTCTGCGTAAGGGCTCCTTTATCTGCAATAGAGCCAAGCCGCGTTCTTTATCTTCAGGCAATTTTGAAAATACAAAACGCTTTGCTTGCTCAGAAGAACTGCGTCGGCCATAAAGAATTTTTTCCAAGTCATTGGCCAGAAGATGGTGTTGCTTATCGCGCTCTTCCTGAATAATTTTTTCCGAAACACGACGAAACGACTCTGAGTCGCCCTCCGAACCTGATTTGATCAGTTGTCTAAGCAGTGCACCAGAAGCCATAACTTCTCCATATTCCTCAAATTATTGCAATTTCTAAAACCATTTGTTCTGCATTCTAGCTGGTATTTTAATAAAGGTAACCACTTGGCAAAGATTTGTGAATTAAAACAATCTCCATCAAGGTAGTTCTAGCGCTAACGATTGTGACAAACCGTTTCAAGTTGACCGGAAACGGTCATTTCAATGATACTTATTGTCAGTCCTTATTCAATTCTATTTTTGAAGACGTCAGATTTAATCCAAGCATTTATAGATTATTGATCCATCAATCGAACCAATCTTGGCCAGCGATCATGTATCCAGACATATTCAGGTGGTGCATCGATAGTCACCACATAAACCCGAGTTTCTTTGTCTCTTTCTGCCAATAATCCTTGAATCACCATCCGTTTATCCAGTTCTATCCAGTGGGACTGATTGTCATGGTCTTTTTCCATGAACTGCTTAGCAGCAATTAAAACTGGTCTCGGGTGCCAGGGCTTCCATTTACCACTTTTGATGGAATTTAGTCGCGCCCAGCCGCCATTCGGAAATTTACCGATGGCTTCATCTTTGCGTCTGCCCCACGTTATCCAAGTAACATTGCCATCTCGTAGCCGAACAGGCAAGCGTGCATCCGGTTCAGGGAAATAAATCTTCTGATCCTGGTATTCAATACCACCACACATAATCATCGTGTCCGCTACATACTGCGTCCTCTGCCCCTTGATTTGGTTAATCCACCATCTTCCTTCACAAAGGCTCTATGCTTCCTAAAAATGGTGCTTATTTCACCAGATATCGATGCAAAAAAACCTTCTTCCCGCAATGAGTGATAATCAGTGCCTTCTACTGCCAGCACATCTTTTAAGATGCCAGCTTCACAGGCTTTGGATAATACGGGATGTCTGTAATCATTGGCATTCGTGATGGCAAATACGGTATTGACGCCGGAATTGCGTGCAAAATTTTGTAGTCGTGCCAAAAGCAGATTTTGATGGCGATTTAGTACAGATAGAGGTAGCTCACTTAACGACAATACAAAACCATTTGCACTAATGCCTATCAAGTTAAAAAACTGATCTCGTTTTTTTAGAGCATGGCCTATCATTGCAAGATCCTCCGGTGAGGCTATTTTCTCCAGGAGCAGCTCATGACTTTTATAATGATTATTCTGATAACCTCCTGCCTGATTACCCATCCAATCCACAAAATCGACATGACCGTCTTTATCAATGACACTGTATTGACTGGTATTGATAACGATATGGCCTTTGAAACTCGGAACAAATGATGCAAGTATTTCTGTGAGCCTGACATCCTGACTCGATGGCGTAGCATTACCCGATGGATGGTTATGCAATAACCAGTAACCATCGGCTTTAACATGTCGTCTAGTTTTTTCTACCAAAATACCCAGATCATGTTTGGCCTGTCCAATCTTCTCCAGATAGACTGCACCCGGCAATCTGGAACTCACAGCCGTATGATGAACGATGCGATTCATACGGGTATAGAAGATTCTCAACGTCTCATAACGCGGATCGCGCAGTATTTGCGCCATTATTGCCAAATCATGGCCTGACTTGATGGGCTGATTCAGGAAGGTTGTTCCTCCTTTTTCTCGGAAGTCTTTCGGGAAATCACAACCCAATAAGGTGCCACCTGCCCATCGAGCATGAGATTCGAGCAGTTCGGTATAGGCGCATCGCCCTGCTTCCTTTTGCTTGTCTGTAATACTGGGACGAGTCTCAATTTTTTCATAAAGATCACCTTCATCAGAATTGGATGGGGTTCCTGGAATCTTCAGCATATTATCGCGCATTTTGCGGCCTCCTTATCAAATTACCTGACCAATGTCCGTTTTTGCTTGATTTCCTGCTGCTTAGGTTCAATAGGGACTTGTAACTTCAATAAGCTGTCCTGTTTAGCCTGCTGAGATATTTTTTCAACAACTGATCCAACCTGACGTTTAACCGCCTCAATACCCAGCGCGCTTTTATTGGCCAGATCATTAAAATCATTTAACTTCTTTGGATCCCGCTCACTCGGCGCAAAAATCGGAAATACCGCAGACCCATTTACCAATGCCGCTGCTTCAAGCGCTTTTTCCTTGCCGGGGTTTTTGCCAAGGGTGGATTCCAGGTGATGATCATCGTCACCTGCGATGACGATTGGCTTGTGCGGGTATTTATGATGTAAATCCTGCGCGACTTTGGGTAAGTTACCCGAATCAAATGCGGCGATGACAGGATAACTCAGCGCTTGGGATAGCGTGTCTGCGGTGGCATAACCTTCAGCAATCACAATGGCTGGCACTGCGTTAATATTTGCGTCCAATCCCTGGCCGCTACCACCCACAACATGAAAGTTATTCTCCTTTTTGCTACCCGCTGCAAAAAGCTTTGCACCACTCGACTGTATCGTTTGCACACTCCAGATCTGTCCATGAACATCTTGTGCGGCCAGCAACAAATCACCGGCAGTCAGTACAATGCTGTCAGGGTGTTCTTCCCGCAAGGCTTTGACATCCTGCCAGTTTTGGCCAATTTTGATGATTGAGTCATTGGGTAAATCATCCGCATTCTGCGGCACAATTCTCAGATCACCTGGCCGGGCATGCTTCTCTTTCAAATAAGGATGCTCAGAATCGGCAACTGGTGCGATCGCCAGCAAAGCTTGAATTGCATCAGCAACCTTATTTTGTTGTGCCTGTTGCTCAGCTTTTCTGTTTTGCTGCTTGATAGCGACTTGGGCTATCAGCTCGGCTTTTTGCTCATCCGTTAATGAATACCCCTTGGCTTTCCAGCGCGTCTCTATACCGGTTCTATTATTCTTGAAATATCCGGCAGGATGCCCATCCAGGTGTGCTACATAGAATCCCGATTTTTCAACCGACTTGTCACCGATAACTTTAATTCTGTGTTTACTGCCATCCATCACCGGATGATGGTCATCAACCCGGCAACCTTGAGCGCGCAGCAAATCAGCAAATTCACTATGAGGAGCGATAGCCGGTTCCTGGTGACTGGAAACATTCCCCGGCAGCCAACGCTGTAATGTTTGGATATTTGCTTCTGGCCCCACATACCAGGCCTTAGCCTTATTATCCCAGCAAGCTCCGGCAGCCTTCGCCAAGTCTTTATCACGATAAGGAACAATCAAATATTGACGAGCATTGTCATCGTTTTGCTCGGTCTTGGCTCCTGATATCGATACTTCAGTACTAAGTGGATCATTTCGAACAAGGTTTTCATGGATGTTGGCGAGCTTAGCGGCCTTTTCATGTTCATTTTTTTCGGCAGCGACATCAATGAGTGCAAGCAAATTGGTTAAATCTTCCGCTTCTTGCGCAGACTCACAGTCTTTTACCCATTGAAAAGTCTGGTCATCACGCTGCATAGTCACGCCCCAGAATTGCGGTTCTGTATTCAATGAGTCAGCGGATACTATCGACTCAACGCCATTTTCATCGGTTTGAATGACGTTGCCCTGCACTTGGGTGCGCCCATTCCAGTCAGCCGGAATGCTAAAACCCAATTTGTCTGAAGATACTTCTTCAAATTCCAGATTATCAATGCCACCATTTTTCAAAAATTTGAGTGCATCGGCTACCAGAGTAATGACATCCTGATCCTTTTTTGGCATATCTTGTGTCAGATCATTAAACCGTTTGATATTGTGGGATGCGATGGTGGCCAGATCAGGTGAGAGATTCTGTAAATAGCTGGCGGTGTTTTGCTTGATTTGATCCATCTTGATTGTCTCCTGCGCATCAATTTCCTGTTGTTGTGACAATGCCAGTACATAATCCTGGATTTTTTCAGCATCTGCGGCGGCACGAAATATCTCTGTGGGATCTTCCTGTAGCGCTTTGATCCATGAGTTCACATAAGCCACATGCTGTCCCGGATCATGACCAATCCCCAGCTCACCGCTGAGCAACATGCTGGCAATCTCGGCACGCAATTCTTCTTTTGCATAACCTTCGCTTCCAAATGGATGCGAGAGATCACGACTTAAGCGCAATTCATGACCTGTCCAGTGGCCCAGTTCATGCAGTGCGGTTGCGTAGTAGCGATCGGGTGTCGAAAACTGGTGCTTGTGGGGTAAGTGGATACTGTCGGTTGATGGCCGGTAAAATGCGCGATCAGCTTCGCCATGACGGATCACGGCATTGGATGCTTGTAATATGTGCTCAGCACGCTCCAGTGGATCCCAGTCAGGGGCTTTTATATCGAGTTCAGGCAGATTATCCATCTGCTGCGCATTAAATACGGCGGCATAAAACACCCTGGGGCGCTCTAGTCTCACCTGTTCTTTAATGGGTTGCCCCTCAGTATTGAATACAGGATTTCCACTATCATCATTTTTGATGCGCTCATCAGTAAATTTCCAGTATTGCACGAGCATGCTTTTTTCACCTTTACGCACCTGTGCGCCAAGACTTACCGCTTGCTTGTAGGTTAACCAACGCGGATCCGTATACGCACGGCTCATCAGATTCAGGCTATTAATGCCCCGGTAGCGCTTACCCGTTGTTGGATTCATGGGTAATACAGCAAGCAGATCACCGGGTTCCCACGGCTTTTGCCAGGGTGCAGCGCCTTTTTTGAGTTGCTCAATCAAATTCTCGGCGACTTGTTCATGAAAAGCCTTTTTAGCCTCTTTCATAGCCAACCTCCGCTACATGATCGATCGTGCTATCCAGCGCATCTTGTTCACTCAAAGCTTCTTCTATGAATGCACCCAGCCTCTCAGCTTCTAAGGGATCAAATTCAGCCTGGAAGCCTGGTATTTCTGCATCGAGCAGCTTTTCCTGAATGATTTCTGTTATGTCAGGATTGTTAGTTTCAGCATCAATCGGTGGTCTATTCATAACATTGTCTCCTTTAAATTTTAATTAATGACTCCAGGTAAAAACCGGACGGACAACCTTTTGAATCTGATCGCGCGCAATCAACCCGAAATAGCGCGCATCGAAGGATTGTGGGTTTAAATCAGATAGCAGCAGATACTCAGCATCATTCAGCACAGCTTGAAGCCGGTATTGCGGCAATGCATGGCCATCAGCATCCGCTTTTAGCTGGGCGCTGTTGGGTAAATATTCACCATTCACAAAGATACCAGCCTGATCGATGGAAACCGTATCTCCCGGTTGTGCATAGACACGTTTCAGCAGCAAGCCATAACCGCCAGTGCAATTGCCTTGATTGATGTAGGATCTATCCCTGGCCATATCAAAAACCTCGTCTTGCGGCGGGCAGAAGGCGACATAAGCGCCGTTTACAATAGGTTCATCAACGACTTTGTAGAAACCTACTGGCAAGCTTGGTGTGGTATTGATATAAATTCCGCTGATTCGTGCACCAATACTCAGCACAAACAAGACCGCGCTCATTGTCAGAACAGAAACAGACAGAATTTTGATGGGTTTTTTCATGAAGTTGACTTTCATGCGTTCGAGATCGCTTACAGTCCGGTTAATTTGTCGCTGAAACTCGGGGGATTCACTTGCGCCCGTGCCGTAAAGGTTTCATCCTGGAAGTACAAAGGTTGCGTGCCATAAATGGCAGGGAAACCGGCTACATAAATAATCATGTCGCCCGGCTTGGTGATTTTGCCATCAGCATCTTTCATGGGACCTGGCAATCGCATACATTCATCCGGCGTTAATAACGCGCGCTGCGTCTCCTGCATGGTACGTGTGACATGTCCATGCATCATCGATGATCGGCGGCCGCTGGTGGTAATCTGCTCTTTGATGACGGTGGTTTGTCCGGTCAGCTTGGATAAGTGCTCCGCTGTCTCAATCCGGTTGGGTGCAAACGCGGTCTGAATATGACAATTGGAGGTGATCGCTTCATCATGCCCATATCCGGTTTCACGACTCTTGAGCTGATTCAAATCCTGACAGATCAAATAGGCTTTCATGCCATAGCCTGCGATAAACGCGAGAGACTCCTGAAAGATTTCCAGTTTTCCTAAGCTTGGGAATTCATCCAGCATCAATAGCAGTTTGTGTTTGTAATGCGCGGCAGGTTGACCGTCTTTAAACGTGATTCTATCGGCCAGCTTTCGGATGATCATATTGATCAGAATGCGGATTAAAGGACGTAACCGCGATTTGTCATTGGGGTGTGACACGATATACAAACTGACTGGACTCTCATGGTGCATGAGATCGCGGATTCTAAAATCGGAATCACTGATATTGTTGGCGACTATCGGATCGCGATACAAGGATAGATAGGATTTTGCGGTTGATAAAACTGAACCCGCTTCTTCTTCAGGGCGATCCAGCATGTCGCGTGCACTGGCTGCAATCACGGGATGACTTTTACCGTCCAGAAAATCCTGCATGGCCATTTCCATCCATAGTTCCCTGATATCGCGATCAGGATCGGATAGCATAGAATCGACAGTCGATAAGGTGGCAGGGGTTCCTTCTCGCTGCGATTTGTACAAAACATGCAAAATGACACCTACCAGCAATGCCTGGCTGGTTTTTTGCCAGTGGGTTTGTAATCCCTTGCCATCCGGATCAACGATTAAGGTGGTCAGGTTTTGAACGTCGGCGACTTCCATGCCGCTGCCAATCTGGATTTCATCCAGCGGATTCCAATGCGCACTGCTTGTTGATGCCGGGTCAAAACGCAGTGCTTTGTTTTTGGCATGATGCTTTCTCCAACCGGCGGTCAATGCCCATAACTCACCTTTGAGATCAGTAATGACTGCACTCTGAGTCCAGGAAAGCAGGGTCGGTATGACGAGACTTACACCTTTGCCTGAGCGGGTCGGGGCATAACACAACACATGTTCCGGGCCACTGTGTTTCAGATAGTGGGTTTTGCCGGAATTATCCCGCCAGCCGCCGACATAAACCGCATCACTGTGATTACTTTTGCCAGTTGAAAGCAGTCCTGCAGCTACAATATCCTTTTTGTCGGCCCATCTGGCCGAACCATGTAATCCCTGATTGGTTCTGGATGAATTAGCCAGCACCATTTTAATGACCAGCACCAGTATCAAACCGATGCTTGAAAATAAAATACCGAAACCTGCTGCCAGATCAATGATGCCTGAATACTGGGCATACCATTTATTTGCCCATACCAGAATTGCCCAGGGTTCATAAATATGAAAAAGATGCGCGCCTAATTGCGGCTGGTAATTGAATTTGTAGGCAAAATACTGGGTGGCGACTTGGAATCCGCCAACAAGACACACAAAGGACAATAGCCGGACGATAAGTGTGTCTTTTGTAATATTTCTGCTGTATTTAGAACTCAGATTGTTGTTATTCATCAGAGGCTCCTTCTGGGAGTTGAGGTAGCGGATCGTTTTTGACCTACCGATTGCGCTTTATTGACCCTGTGCTGTTTCATTAACTGCTGACGGTATTGTTCAAGCCGCTTGTCATCAAATGTCACGCGCATTTTATTTTGTGCTGCAACCTGTGCTATCTCAAGGCGAAACGATTCTGTTCCATTGATTGCCAGGTGGCTGCCGTACTTCTTCACGGCCACTTGCAAAATATTCACCAAGGCTTCGCGTGAGGTATCTGGCAGGACGATGAGTCGATTACCGTCATCGCGGATGGTTGTTGATCCTGCTTTATAAGTGACTGTGCCAATTTTGGTGATCGATTCAACAAAGTTATCTTTAATAAAACCATCCTTGAAGTGGCCATCGGCGCTGAAACCATCATGACTTTGCTTGGTCGATACTTGGTTGCCCTTAAATTGACCGGTTCTTCTGGATCGCAACACAACCAATGCTTCAGCATTACCATTTTTGGCCTCAAATGCTAACCAATCAAGCCACCCCTTTCTGGAATGACTGGCTTTAGAGTGCTGGTAGGCTTTTTGGTAATCGCTTCTAATGACTTCGATTGTTGTTTTGAACTGCTGATGTGCGGTTGCATATAGCGCCTTTTTAGCCAATCTCCCGGCTTTGATGCTTTTAATGAGATTGCGCTTGAGTTTTGCTTCCCGTTTGGCACGTTCAATGAGCTGATCTCTTGTGTGTCGCAGCATGGCCCATTGAGTAGTGCGCTGTCTGACGCTATCTGCTTGTTCTTGCTGGTATCTTGCATAGAGCCTTGAAGTATCTATTCGGTTGTGTAGCGGTCTCGGCTGGTATTGTTTGATATCCGAACGCAAAGATTGATCAGAATGCTCATTAGGTATAAATGCACCCAGTCTCTGGGTCAAATACCCTTTGGAGAGAGAGCGATCAACAGAGCTGGCTTTAACGGCCACGCCATTGTTGGCAACCAATACAAACCCGTTGCCACGCTCTTTAATTGCAAGGCCATGCCTTGCTAGAACCTGATGCAACTCCTGCCAGTTATTCGCGTGCTTGGTTTCAGTGAGTGCCTCGCGCTTGATCCAGCTAAGCAAACTTTCCACACCTGTTCTGGTTTCAATTTCATGCCCTACTCTGGAGGCTTGATCCTTTACGGTTTCATGATTAACTGTTGTTAAACCATATTCCTGCTCGATTTGCTCACAAAGCTTAGCTACTTTAATAAAATCATAATAGGGATTGTGAATTGTAAGGGCTCTGGGGTGAATCTTATTGATTGCAACATGTGTGTGCAGGTTATTAGTATCATCGTGGACTACGCTGAACCGTTGATGACCGGTAAAACCCAGACCATCACAGAATCGCTCTTCTATGGCATTCAGATCAGAAAGGGATAAGCGTTCTCCTTCCGGGAAACTCAGCACCAAATGACAGGTTTTATCTGATCTAGCGCGAGTGTTCATTTCCTGTGTGTTTTGTATCTCAATCAGTGCCGCTGTCTGATCGTCTGAATAACAGTTCGAAACCTTGATCTGACTGATACGCTCACTCTTGTCTTGAGGATCGATCAGATACTGTATCAGCGCAGAATAGTTGCTTTTACGCACTGTTTTGATGGGTATGATTTTAGCGATCATCGCAATAATTAACCGTTAAGTATTCGTCTTTCTATTTCTGAGTTCCAGAATCGCATCCAGCATAGCGTTCTGCGTTGTGCGTATGGTAACCAGAGTGGCCTCAATTTCTGCCTTGCTGGTTATTTTTAGCCGGACATCATTGGTCAGCCACATCTTTAACAACCCCCCTGCCCTGCCCAGATCGCCGTTAATCCTTAACAATTTTTCTACTTGCTGATTATCGATAATGCTTGGTACCGTGTATCCCAGACTCACTTGGCGCATGTATCTGGCCACTGACAAACCCGTATCACGTGCTTTTGTTCTGATCCCCTCCTCTTCATCCAGCGTTACAGGCACTCGAAAATGTAATAGCCGCTTTTGAACCATGACGCACCTCAAAAATTATTCTGGCGTTGATAGCCTCGCAGAGCAAGATTCGTTGAGCACAGTCATGTGCGAATAAGACCCGTGTGATGTGAGTTAACTTTTTTAAAAGTTAGCTAACTTCACATATCTTGCCCGGTAGAGTTTGTTTGCACGAATAATATTATCATTAAACAAATACATTGCAAATGTATAATATATGGATATAATAATATTTAAACAATACTAAAAAGTATCTGTAGCTTGTCTTTATATGCACCAAATACAGATAGTTGTAAGTCAAATTAAACTAAACAGGAAGTAAATAAATACCCAATAGATACTGTAATTAATTTGAATATTTTTACGCCAAATAACAGTCAGGAATTTGCCATGAACCCATCGTTATCCGAACGAATCTCTATGAGAGAGCAGAAGAATCCAGGTCGCAGGAATTTATATGAACCTGCTTTCCTGGCTCTGAAAACAGAAATCAGCCAGGCACTTCATGACGGATGGTCAATGCGACAGATATGGTCGACGCTAAAAGATGAGAAAAAAATAGGTTGTTCCTATCTCTGGTTCAGGAATCTTGTCAAAAGGCACATTTTTGCTAAACCGGATGATTTATCTGCAAGGAAGAAGCACGGGCAACCGGTATCCGGCGTGACTGTGGAAAGGGAAAACAATGGCTTTAACTATCGTTCGTCAATTGATAAAAAGGAGTTAATCTGATGGCTAAAATACATATGATTTTGCAAGGCAAAGGCGGTGTCGGTAAGTCCTTTATCGCATCAACACTGGCTCAGCACAAGCTAGCCAAAGGCAAAAAGCTGATTTGTGTTGATACAGATCCCGTGAACGCGACATTCCACGGGTTCAAAAAGCTAAACGTGCGAAAGATTAATGTGATGTCCGGCGATGAAATTGATCCAAGAAAGTTCGACGACTTGATTGAACTTATCAGTAAATCAGAGAGTGACATCATTATTGACAACGGTGCCAGCACCTTTGTGCCCATGTCGCACTATCTCATCAGCAACCAGATCCCTGCCCTGCTTCCAGACATGGGCCATGAACTGGTCATTCATACGGTCATTACAGGCAGCCAGGCGCTACTCGACACCCTGACAGGTTTTGCGAATTTAATCGAATCCTTTCCAATTGATACGCTGTTTGTTGTTTGGTTGAACCCTTATTGGGGAGAAATAGAAATGGATGGAAAAAGATTCGAGGAAATGAAAACTTATTTGGATAACAAAAGCCGCGTATCGGCCATTATCAGAATTCCTAACTATAAGGCAGATACTTTCGGCAAGGATTTAAGTGAAATATTGCAATCCAAGTTAACCTTCAGTGAAGCTTTGGAGAGCAAATCCCTACCCATCATGGTACGTCAGCGGTTAAATATTATCAGGAAACAGCTTTTCACCAACATTGAGAATGTGGCCGCTGTTCTAGCATGACAACGACTGAACTGAATCATTTCAGCAAGATCATTGAGAGGGTAGCTGCTAAACACGGCATTGCTCTCACGGATGATGATCCGATATTAATGGTTCACACACTCAATGAAATCTTGCTTGAGGAAAATAATAAAGCGCACCAGGTGCTTTTAAATAATTTTCGATCAACATTGGAAGAAAACATCAGTCAATGGTCGCAGGCTACGGAAAATAAAGCCAATTCGCTGCTACAGGCAAGCTCTCGCAACACCAATCTGTTAACCGAACAAATAATTAATTCTTGTTTTGAGTCAATCGATCAAAAAATAGAATCGGGTTTTAACGAGAAAATAAAAGAGATAGCAACGATAGCCAGAAATACCCGGCAAGCAGCGATCATCAATTTATTGGCCACAGGCCTGTTCTTCCTTGCTGTCCTGGTTATGGTACTTGTTTTCTAGGACTTATCTTAACCGGGAAAATATTTCGGAGGCTTTTTTGATATGAGTAACACACAGATAATTAATAGTACAATTGCACATGCATCTGTAAATAAATGTGCGATCTTTCATACTACTCGATATAAGCTAGTGAAAAAACCTCCAGAAAAGTACATCAAAAGCCTTCAGCTTGATCTGTTCTCGCAGTTTGTCACCAATGACAAAAGTGAAGTTTCAAATACCGTTGAAATTTGGGAAAGTATTCCGAAATATTTTTTCACACCTAAACAAGTTGAAAAATTACGCACAAAGACAGGGCATGCTGATCCATATAAAATGGAATTCTCATATGATGGCATTTCCTGCAGCGTTAAGATTCAACCTGCTCTAATTGAACAGAAAGACGGAGGCTACAAAGCCTTCTTTCCGAGTGTTACTGAAGAACTCGTCGAGGAAGCTTTAAAGAAATATCTTACAATTCAAAATTATGGCATTCATGATGTCAATAAAGCTGAAACCTGGGTTCGTTTTTCTTTAAGCATGATACATCGGGAGCTTAAATCAAGAGGACGCACCCGAAGTCGGAATGAGATAAAACACGCTATCGAAGTCATGAATAAATGTAACATTTCCTTGTTCAAGGATAAAAAAGAAGTTTGGAGTGGAGCTATACTACAAGATTTAGTGACCGTTGGCCGTGAGGAATATCTAGCTGATACCGACGCTCACCATATTGGCAGATTGCCTCTGTTTATCAGCCATGCAATAAATCGCCTTGAATATAGACAGTTTAACTATGATCGTCTGATGAGCTGCGATGAACAACTCTCTCGCTTTATTTATAAGAAATTAATCAATCGTTACCGGCACGCCAATCTTATCAATAACTATCATTTCATGTTTTCAGATTTGAAAAATAGCGGATTATTGCAGCAGAGCAGAGAAATTGATAACAGAAGAAAAGTGCTTTCAGCATTAGACGAATTAAAAGAAAAAAATATCATAGCGAGCTATGAAACAGACGAACGTAAAGAAAGCCGTGCAATTACTGATGTGAAATATACAATTTTTCCTTCTAATCAATTTATAAGCGAACAAAAAGCCGCTAATAAACGTGTCAATGACACAGATAAACAAGTCCTTGATACAAAATCAAAATCTCTTGATAAACTCATATAAACTAGTAGGTATAACCCACATATCTGATAAAAAGTAGAAGGTATGATCCACATTAGAATTCTAAAAAGTCACAAATAAACGTATTAATAGAACATAAGAACATAAAAAAACAAATTATTGATACAAGCTCAACATCTATCAATAAACCACATAACGTAGCAGGTATAACCCACACCTCAGCAAGAATGTAGAAGGTTTATCCCACACATCAACAACACAAAAAAACAAAGCAAGAGCTTAAACTCAAATCCTCTGGATAAAACCATATAAAGTAGTAGGTATAACCCACACAAAGTAG
>NZ_BQXC01000004.1 GCF_022836435.1 Nitrosomonas sp. PY1
GTCGTTTGTTTAAACTCACCCTATAACGGGAGATTTCTATATACTGAGACGCAGGCGAAGAAGGATAGCAAGATATGTTTTTGTATGACAAAAACTAGCTGTCAGGCCAGCTATCTTGCCAGGGGAGAATTGCACTCTCCCCTTGGAACCCCATCGCCAGCGGCTTATTTTGCCGCCTTGGGACAACGTCCCAAACCCTTCCCCCGGTGTCGTCGGGGGGCACGACCAAAGGGCGCATCGCTGCCCCTTGGAACCCAAGACCAAAAAGGAGATTTCACTCTCCCTTTTGGAAAACCCATCGGTAGCAAGAACAGGGCGCGATCATGGCCAGACCGAAGAAACAACCAGCCGAGCGAAAATCAGCTCCCATGTCTATTCGTTTCAGCGTTCCAGAACGTATGCTCATTGAGCAACATGCTCGCGATGCTGGTCTTGGCAGTGCGTCTGAATATGTCCGCCAGCAAGCCTTGCATGGCCAGATTATCATTCGCCAGAGCCAATCCCTTGATCCTGCCGTTTTTGATCAGCTTCGTCGTATCGGCGTAAACCTGAACCAGCTAACACGTATCGCCCATACAGAAGGAGAAATCCCTCCGGAGCTGAATCGTCTTTGTAATGAAATCGAGGCATTCCTGATCAAAGAAATATCCGGATATGGTAGCGCCAAAGATAGCTAGTAAAGGCACCAGTTTTAAAGGGGCGGGGCAGTATTATCTGCACGATAAAAATGCGTCTACGAGCAACCGCGTAGCATTTATCTACACCGAAAACCTGGCAACCAATAATCCGGACATGGCTCTCAAGATGATGGCCTATACCGCAATGCACCAAGGCGATCTGAAAGCACAAAGCGGGCAGGTTAAAACCGGTCGAAAAGTCGCCGCTTGCGTTTATTCTTACAGTCTTTCCTGGGACATCGATCAAGACCCTCCAAAAGAAGAAATGATTGATGCCGCCCGTGAGACCTTAAAGGTCTTAGGCCTGCAACACCATGAAGCGCTGTTTATTGCGCATAATGATACAAACCATCCGCACATTCATGTCATCGTAAACCGGATTCATCCTGAAACCGGCATTGTCAACACGCACTCAAACGACCAGCTCAAACTGTCTAAATGGGCAGAAGCTTATGAGAAAAAGGAAGGGAAAATCCGTTGTCCGCAGCGTGTTGACAATAATGAAAAGCGCCGCCAGGGACAGTTCGTAAAATACAGGAAAAACCAGAACTATAAAGAGGCCCAGCAGTCCCGTAAAGCGCAGCAAAAACAAGCTCAGGGTCAGCGGGAAATAGAGCAAGACACCATTTTCCCTGACATAAAAGACCAAAAGCTTGCACTTTATATGGAAAAAGAAGCCCGTATAGCATTTCACTGTCAGCAGGTTGGTGAACGCAACCAGTCAAAATGGACTGAACTTTATCACCGGCAGCGAGAAGAAGAACAAAAATTACAAGAAACAAAGGAAACTGTTTATGCCCGTTTTAAACACTGGCTCAAGACGCGGGATGCTAATAAGGAGCGTAGTTTTCTGGCCGGTGTGATCAGCGCCATTTTGGGCCATACCAGTATGTACAAACAGCTTATGGCCAGGCATAAGAACGAGCGTAAGGCCTTAGCCAGAGAAAATGCAGAGCAAAATCAAAAAATCAGCAACGAAGAAAACCGGCTTTATAAAGCAGAATTAGACCAGCTTGACCGCCTGCATAAACAGCAACAGCAACCTCTAAAGCAAGCGTATGCTGGGCAAAGTCAAGATCAAAGCCGATCAGACGAAAAAACCAAGGCGGATCAGCAGCCTAGTCAGACACTTAGTGAAGAATTTAAGAAACAAGCCGAGGGTCGTAGAAAGAAACGACGAGAGCGAGATGAACGCAGCCGTGGCAAAGATCACGGGCGGGAGCGGGATTAATTAACCCGGTGTTAATTTCTCTTTTATACAATCTAGAATATAAGTGTTATGAAAATTATATAAGTTGAGGATATAAAGATGAAAGGTAAATATGGCGGCCCTATGACCGTAGATGATTTATATCAGAGGCTTTATCAGGATCGACAGTTCTTTGAACAACACGGCATTATGCATGTTAAAGCCACTTATCTTTATTTCACACCCTGCGATGAAAATGGGCAGCCGGTAATTATCGGCGATAAAACGGGTAACCCCCTGGATGGTTATGTGAGTTCAGGTGGTTATGATTGTGCTGCTGAATCCTATGATCAGATGTTCCTGGAGCCGCAGCCTTTTAGCCGGACGAATTTTACGCCCAAGTAAGAAAGACAAGTGGCTTGATCCTGATACGAGCTTAAGGATTGTGTGTATCATAGGGAATTGACTATTGATAAAGAATTTGTTATCCCTATCTATAAGGTAGAGTAAGTGACCAATTTTAGGAGATTTATCATGAAAAACACGTTTAACAATGTAAATTCTGGTGTTCTAAGTATTGTAAGCATTTCAAATCCAAATTCTTCGGTACTGCAAATACCTGGCCCAACACCTGTACCTCCTGTCTAATGTCGCACAATCCAAGGAGGAGCAGTGCCTTCTCCTTTTCCTTCTGCTCTACAGTGATTTTCATATATTTCATCCTTGATTTTCTGATGAATATGTCTATTACATAATAGATTATTAACTATTTTTTGCCCTTCTATTATTTTTGTAGAATTTCCACTTCGTATATAAACCCACGCAACTGTATCTGTATATTTTGCCAATTCTCTATATCTCCTTTTTTCAGAAGTCCTACTGAATATTCTTCGATATCATTGATCATACTCAAAGCCTCCTCTATATCTTCCGGAAATTTTCTTGTGGCTAAATGGTAGGCTCTATGTGTTTTTGCGTTTATTAGATGAGCCCGATTTTTTTCAGAAGGCTGTTCTGTTTCAAGAAGATTTGCGTAGAGCAAAGCACCATCGTTAAACCGCAAAGCCAAGGCGATGCCACTATTGAATGCTGGATTATTTGGCTTATTAAGAAACTCTCTGTAATATAAATAAAAAGCTTCGCTTAAGTACGTATATATTCTCGTTGTTATATCCATGCTGAAGGGCTTCATGTCGTGTTGTAGCTGTTTTTTTGTAGATTTGTAGACGAATATACCAGCTATACCCATTAGCACTAAAACGATGCTTAACACAGTTAATACGAAAATTGCCCCTGTATTTACTAGCCCCATGTCTTTGCTATAGTCTTTTTCCTGCTTACTTTGTTTGCTAATAAGGTTATTTAGATCGGTTTTTGTTTTATCCAGCTCGTCTTTGAGCTCTTTGAAACTTTGCTCAATATTCCCTTTATCTAGTGTTGGCTGTGTGTTTCCTGATCTGACATCATCTTCTAATATTTTTTTTAAATCGATTAAATCAGTAGTATTACGTTTATTTATAGGTAAGGTTTCTTTATATGCTGAAATAGCTTCAAGTGTTTTAGACCCGATTTTTCCATCAATTCCATTAGAGTCTCTATAACTTAAATCATATCCTTTCAAAGACAGTAGAAGCTGTATTTGTGAGACAGTATTTTCATCAGAGGCGTGGGCAGTTGATAATAATGATCCCAACGCCATTATGAAGAATAATTTAATTACTAATGCCGTAACATTTCTAATGTTTTCTGAACAGGGAATTTGTTTTTTTTCGGTATCATTATTATCAGACATGAATACGACCCCTCATTGTTTTCTCTAAGGCGATTCTCCCACTAACGCCATGATGTTTCAAATAGCTTCAATCGCGGCTCTGGTGGTGGGTCGTTCCGTGTTTCGATCGGGCTTGGATCAAGCGCAAGGATGCCAATAAGAACGGCGTTCCAACTACAGGGAATATATATCAGGCTAGGAGTGTTGCTAGAACTGATGTATACAATTCAGAAGAACTAAGGGGCTTTGCCCCTCGCGCCCGCAAGGGTGAAGGCTGCGCCCAGATAAAAAAACTTTTCCCCTGCCCTTTCGGTCATTCCTCGCGAAACAAAACTTTTTTCCTCTGCCCTTGCAGTTGCTACCCCCACGCTTCGCCAGCGGGTCAAGGTTGCATGCAGCAACCCTCGACCACTAAAAGCAGATGAAGGAGGTTCTAAAATGGTAGATAAAAAGGACGTTTACAGCAGAATTACAGATAAAATTATTGCCGATCTTGAACAAGGCGTTAGACCCTGGATGAAGCCATGGAGCGCCGAACATGCCGCCGGAAAAATTACAAGACCATTGCGTTATAATGGCCAGCCCTATTCAGGGATTAATATTTTAAATCTTTGGATGGATGCAACGGAAAAAGGATTTTCTGCGCCTATCTGGATGACATTTAAACAAGCCAAAGAATTAGGCGGTAATGTCAGAAAGGGCGAACATGGGTCATTGTCAGTTTACGCAAACACCTTTAAAAAAACAGAGCTGGATACGAGCACAGGCGAAGAAGTGGAACGCGATATTCCTTTTATGAAAGGTTATACCGTGTTTAATGTCGATCAAATCGAAGGCTTGCCAGATCAGTATTACGCACTGGCCAAAGCGCCAGATACCACACCGGAAGAGCGTATTGCCACCATTGAAGAATTCTTTGCCGGTACAGGGGCAGAGATTAAGCACGGCGGAAACAAGGCTTATTATTCGGTAGCTTCCGATCATATCCAAATGCCGCCATTTGAGGCGTTTGAGAGTCGTGAAGGGTATTATGCGACACTTGCCCATGAAACAACCCACTGGACGCGCCACCCTACCCGCCTGGAGCGTGATTTTGGCCGTAAGCGTTGGGGAGATGAAGGTTATGCGATGGAAGAGCTTGTTGCAGAACTTGGAGCCGCGTTTCTGGCTGCTGACCTTGATATTACGCCAGAAGTACGCGAAGACCATGCCGCTTATATTCAAAGCTGGCTTAAGGTGTTGAAGGAAGACAAAAAAGCAATTTTTACGGCAGCCGCACACGCTCAAAGAGCTGCTGAGTTATTGCATAGCTTGCAATCCGATCAAGAGCTTGAAGTAAAAGCCGCAAATGAGCACACTATGAATAGCGCTCAACCAGAACCAGCTTAAGGCCAACACATGAATTTAGAGCAATGGGAAATTACGCCGGAGACAATTACACACACTGGAAAGCCAGCTTTTAAAGCAAGCTGGCTTTCCGGCGAACCACCAGAGCTTGAAAATATAAAAGGCCTGTTCTGGTATGACGAAGACACCGGAAACGAAGATGACAGACTTTTGATTTTCGATTTTGAGTGGAAGAACGGAGTGCCGGAACAGGCCTTATTTGAAGAATTAATGAAAAAAGCAGGAAGCGCCCTGGATAACTGGATTTCAGAACGTTTCTAATAGAAACATTTTGTAGATATTATAGCTGCCAGCGGCAGCGCCCTTGAACAGGCCGCGACGCTCCGCGTCGCGCCATATAAATTCATTGATAACCGCTCGCCGCCTGCTTATGCAGACGGCGAGCGGTTTAAGCCACTTCCAGGGGGGGATTTCCCCCCCCCCCGCTGCGCGTTGTGCTTCCGGAACAAAAGGAAAAATCCAGGGCGGCAAAGCCCTTATGGTCGTGGATACAAAATTATCTTTTCCGGCATAATCCGGCAATTATTCCGGTGGACATTCCGGCATAATCGGGTATATATTCAGGTGTAATGAAAACCGACACCATCCAAATTACGCCTGAATTACTGGCCTTACTGTCTGAAATAGACGAGTTTAAGGGTGCTTGGCGTGCCCTTGGCACTTTGGCACCGGATCGGCTGAAAGCCCTGCGCCGCATTGCCACGATTGAAAGCATCGGCTCTTCAACGCGCATTGAGGGTAACAAGCTCAGTGACCGCGAAATTGAGCGACTGCTTGGCAAGCTGGAAATCAAGAAATTCGAGACACGCGACGAGCAGGAAGTTGCTGGCTATGCCGAGGCCATGGAAACGATTTTCCAGGCCTGGCAGGATATTCCCATCACCGAAAACCATATTAAGCAGCTTCACCGCGACCTTCTGCGCTACAGTGAGAAGGATGAGCGGCATCGCGGCGAATATAAAATCCTGCGCAATGACGTGGGCGCTTTTGACGCAGACGGAAAAATGATTGGTATCGTGTTCGAGACGGCTACGCCGTTCGATACGCCGCGCCGGATGACAGAACTTGTCACCTGGCTGCGCGATGCCCGCGAGCTGAAACGCATTCACCCCTTGCTGATGATTGCCGTGTTTGTTGTGGTGTTCCTGGAAATCCACCCCTTCCAGGACGGTAATGGCCGCCTGAGCCGCGTTCTCACGACCTTGCTCTTGTTGCAGGCCGGATATGCCTATGTGCCGTATTCGTCACTTGAAAGCGTGATTGAAAACAGCAAGGAAGGGTATTATCTCGCCTTGCGTCAGACCCAAGGCACCATCCGTACCGAGGCCCCGAATTGGCAACCCTGGCTTATGTTTTTCATGCGGGCTTTGCAGCAACAAAAGCGCCGCCTGGCCGCGAAAGTGGAGCGCGAAAAGAATGCCCTAGCCGCCCTGCCCGAACTGGCCGTAAAAATCCTGGATTATGTGCGTGACCATGGCCGCGTCACAACCCGCGACATGGTGCGCGAGACAGGCGCAAGCCCGAACACATTGAAGGCAACTTTTGGCTCACTGGTGGAAAAAGGCCTGCTTGTCCGGTACGGCGGCGGGCGATCCACATGGTACAGCCAGCCATGATTAAAACGAGAGGAAAAAACGAACAATGACAAGCCTTCTGGAACAACTGCCTAAAATCGTCGCTGACGGAAAACGCGAAGCTGAGCGCATCATGGAGCGACTGGAAAGCAGTTATAAGATTGGCTTGCAGACCCGCGAACTGGTGATTCCGTCGCGTGACACCAATTGGCAGGACATGTTTGTGAAAGCAGACCGTAGCAGCCACGACTTGAATCCGGCAGAGATGAACCGGCTTATCTATGGCGATAACCTTCTGGCTATGGCTGCTCTTCTTGCGGGCAATGACGAGACGCCTTCCATGCGCGGTAAGGTGGACTTGATCTATATCGATCCGCCATTCGACAGCAAGGCGGATTACCGCACAAAAATTACCTTACCAGGGGGTGAGATTGAGCAGAAGCCAACAGCAATCGAACAATTCGCCTATTCAGACACATGGCAAAATGGAACAGTATCGTATTTGGCGATGTTAGTTCCTAGATTATGTCTTATGAGGGAAATGCTATCAAATAGCGGGACAATTTACATTCATATTGATTGGCATGTAGGCCATTACGCGAAAATTGCGATGGATGAAATTTTCGGGCGAGACAATTTTCTTAATGAAATAGTATGGCAGCGCACTTTCTCGAAGGGGGCATCTATTAAGTTTGGTCAGATACATGACAATATTCTGATTTTTACAAAGAGTGATTCTTACACGTTTAATCCGCAATATAAGCCGCATTCTGAAAGTTATAAAAAATCTCACTACGGACAAACTGATTCAAACGGTCGTCGTTTTCGTCTAGTGACTTTGAGTGGCGCAGGGCCAGGCCAGGCGAGAAGATTTGGAGATAGTATGATTGATCCTCCTCCAGGTCGCCATTGGGCATGGAGCCAAGAACGAATTAACCGTGGGCTAGAGGAAGGTAAGATCGTATTTACTTCATCTGGTCAGCCAAACATAAAACAGTATTTGGACGAAATGGAAGGTAGTCCAATCCTTTCCATTTGGGATGACATACCGCCGGTGAACCCCGCATCCAAGGAATTGATTGGATACAACACTCAAAAGCCGACCGCATTATTGGAAAGAATAATAGGTGCATCGTCTCCTGTAGGTGGAATTGTTGCTGATTTCTTTTCTGGTTCTGGAACAACAGCAGCCGTTGCAGAAAAGCTAGGGCGCAAATGGATAGCGACAGACCTTGGTAAGCCTGCTTGTATGATTACTCGCAAGCGTATGATCGATCAAAATGCAAAGCCATTCCTTTATCAGCACGTGGGTGACTATCAGGTAGAAATGGCTCGTAGCACCATGGGTCGCAGATTCCGTATTGGCGATTTGTCTGAAATCGTGCTTGGCCTCTTTGGCGCGTTGCCCCTACCAGCCGAAGAAAATCCAAACCGCAACATGGCGCGCATTCCGCACACGCGAAATCTTGTGCTGGCTGATAGCCCGAACAAACTCACCGGCCTGACCACGCTGAGACGTGCTATAGAAATCCGCGATAACCTCATGGGCGGATGGGATAAGGTGATAGTGCTTGGCTGGAATTTTGATTCCAATATCGGTCACGATATTCAAGCTCTCAACCAGGGCGACAAGCTGGAAGTGCTTGTTATCCCCCCTGACCTTCTCGACCGGCTGAAGAAAAAAGGCGGTAAACTGAAGGCCGAAGAAGTGCGCTTTTCATCGTTGCAATACGTCAAAATTAAACCGATTGAGCGCAAGCGTAACGGGGATAAAGAAGCTCTGACCGTGAGCATAGATAACTATGTTCTGCTATCACCAGATGCTTTAAATATGGACGACACCAACCGCCAAAAACTGCAAAAAATAGTAAACTCTGATCCTATGGCGTTGATTGAGTATTGGAGTGTTGACCCTGATTATGACGGTCATGTGTTCCGCTCTATCTGGCAGGATTATCGCGGCAATACCGAGAACGACGATGACCCCTATCGCGTTGTCACCATCGCTAGCCTGACCGATTTGCCGGTCAAAGACGGCCCGCGCCGTGTCTGTATTCGCGTGGTGGACGTATTCGGCTTTGAAGCCGAAGCGATTGCGGAGGTGGCATAATGGCGAGCATCAATGACCTTACTCTAGCCTGTAAGCTGACCGACCGTGTTGCCGAGGCTTGTATCGGTCTGGAATCCGGCAGTGCCCCTATTCTTGACCAAGTTAGCCCGACCACGGCCGAGCTGCTGAAATGGTGGTTTCAGGAAGACTTCAAAGACACCCGCAATTTCAATTTCCATGACGGACAGCGCTCTGGCATCTTGAATGTCATCTATGCCCATGAAGTTTTAGGCATGACGACACTGAAAGGCCTTTATCAAGAAATCGCCCCCGAAGTGCTGATTGTAAGTGATCAGGCCGCGCAGATTATCGGCGCGGGGAAAAACGATTATCCGAAATACTGCTTGAAAATGGCGACCGGAACCGGCAAGACATGGGTGTTGCAAACACTTATGGTGTGGCAGATTTTAAACGCCAACCGCACCCCGGAAAATGGCCGCTATACCAGAAATTTCCTTATCGTGACACCTGGCCTTATCGTCTATGACCGCTTGCGCGACGCCTTTGAAGGTAAGGAGCGTGACGGTAAACGCGATTTTGCCACATCAGACCTGGCAAGCTATCAGGAGCTATTCATTCCACCGACCTATCGCGACGAAATTTTCCGTTTCGTGCAAGGCACCGTTTGTCCAAAAGAAGAGATTGGCCGGAAAGTAACATCCGGCGGCATGATAGCCATCAGTAATTGGCATATCTTGAGCGAAGAAGCCGAGGACGAGGCTGAAGAAGAAATTGCCGCGCCAGGTGATCGGGCTGATCCGGCAGCCGTGGTGCAAAGCCTCTTGCCGTTGACACCTGGCACCAGTCAGGGCAATGACTTGAATGTTTTGAATCGTCGCTATGAGCGAGGCGGCATCCTCAATTATCTGCGCGAATTACAAAGTCTTATGGTGTTCAATGATGAGGCCCACCACATTCACGAATTCAAGCGTGAAGGTGAGGTTTCAGAAGTGGAATGGCAAAAGAGCCTGACCGCAATCGCTGAACCGAAGGCCGAGCGATTTTTCCAGGTAGATTTTTCCGCTACCCCCTACAACGAAGTCGGCACGGGTAAGAAGGCGAAGAAAACCTACTTTCCACATATCGTGGTGGATTTCGACCTGAAGGCAGCCATGAAGCAAGGGCTTGTGAAATCCCTTGTCCTGGATCGACGCAGCGAAATAGGGGCATTGTCCGATGAAGAGTTGGAATTCAAAGCCTATCGTGACGAGAACGGCAACCCGCAGCTTGCTGAAGGACAGCGCGTTATGTTGCGTGCCGGACTCACTAAGCTGCGCAAGCTAGAGCGAGACTTTGCCAATATCGATCCCACTCGCCACCCCAAAATGCTTGTTGTGTGCGAAGATACAACCGTCACCCCGCTGATTGCTGACTTCCTTCATTTAGAAGGCTTCAGCGAAGATGAGATTTTGCGTGTGGATTCCAATCGCAAGGGTGAGCTGCGCCCTGATGAATGGAGAGTATTGCGAGAGCGTCTTTTCGACGTTGACCGCCATGCCAATCCCCGCGTCATTATCAGCGTATTGATGTTGCGCGAGGGCTTCGACGTGAACAACATTTGCGTTATTGTGCCGTTGCGCGCATCGAGTGCTGGCATTCTACTAGAGCAGACTATTGGCCGAGGCCTTCGCCTTATGTGGCGAGGAGCCGATTATGACGACATTAAAAGCGATAACCGTCGCCTGATACGAACCGGCAAGACGCCAGCCAGCATGATCGATATTCTGTCGATTGTGGAGCACCCTGCCTTCATTGATTTCTATGAAGAGCTGATGAGCGAAGGCCTTGTTGGTGAAATGGACGACGAAGATGACGCCAATACATCTTCGACTGGCGACCTTATCGCCGTGCCGCTCAGACCTGGCTTTGAAGAATATGACTTTGCTATTCCTTTCATCCTTCGCGAGAAAGAAGAAGAGATACAAACACGTGCCATCGATACCGAGAAGCTGGAATCGTTAGAAACCTTCGGTTTTGAACAGCTAAAAGCTATGATCGGAAAGGGTGAAAAATTCCATTCGCTTGACGTGCAGGAACGCACCCGCTTTGGGGATTATCGCGTTAATGGCGGCGTAATGACCGCGACTGGCTATAATGATTATCTAGGCCGGATAGTTCGGCGCATCACAGAAGCCTTGAGCCAGCCACTCACAGATAGTTCGACCAAGTTCAAGAAGGTGACGGAATTCCCGCATGTGCAAATCAACCGCGCCCAATTGGCGAACGGCATTGACCAGTATATTCGCACTCGCCTTTTCGGCCAGGAGATAGACCCCTTCGCCGATGAGAATTGGCGAATTCTATTGATTGACCACGTGACCGAACACGTCATGCGCGTATGGGCGCGGCAGCTTCTTGAGGCTGAAGAAACGGCCACGGCCGCCGATGCGGAAGTCACGCACCGGCTCTTGTCAGAAGTACCGAAGCTCACTATGCGAGAAAGCTCTTCCCTGGCCGTAGAAAAGAGCATCTATTTGCGGCTGCCATATCCTTCCCGCAGCGGCGGGCTTGAACGGGCATTCATCGAAACGGCCGACCGCGATGGGTTGGTTGACGCTTTCTGTAAATTGAATGAGCAAAAGCACATTTACACCCGTTTGCGTTATATCAAGGAAGACGGCTTACCGGCCTTCTATCACCCCGACTTTCTGGTGAAATGCAGCGACAGTATCTATCTAGTGGAAACCAAGGCACAGGGCCAGATAAACACTCCAAACGTCAAGCGCAAGAAGCGCGCCGCCGTGGCCTGGTGTGACAAGATCAACACCTTGGCCCCCGAGCAGCGCAGCAATGCCGAATGGCACTATGTCCTCTTGGGCGAGGACGTTTTCTATGAGTGGCGCGACAAGGGCGCTTCCATTCGCGACATGCTGGACTATGCCAAGCTGCGACCCGTTGATGAACGGATGCAGGCGACTTTTACGTTTTAAGGAGGGACAGCTAATGGAAACCAACAAAACAAAATCAATATCCCTTGCTGAAGCCCTAGCTTTGCCAAATGGTGCGCGTTTTTATCGCTGCGCTCTTCAGGTAAACCCTTTTGCCTATCATGGCAGACACTGCAAACAAAGCGGCTTTCAGACGGAAGCTGATTATAACGCCGCCATCATTGCCGCCTGTAAGGAACTTGAGATTGAAGCGATAGCCGTCACTGACCATTATCGTGTCAGCGACTCATGGGGCCTCATTCGTGCCGCCCGCACCGCCGGCATTTTTGCTTTCGGAGGCTTCGAAGCCGCATCTAGGGATGGGGTGCATTTCCTGTGCCTCTATGACCCAGACAAAGACGAGAGTCTTGAGAGATTTATAGGACAGCAGGGCGTTCATAACACCAACATGGCTTCACCGAACAGCGATAAGGATTGCATCGATCTTCTCAAATGCGTTCGTGAACAGGGCGGCATTGCCATAGCTGCGCACGTCTGCGCCGATAACGGCCTGCTGGCGACTCTCGAAGGGCAGCCACGTATGAACGCCTGGAAATCTCACGATCTTTACGCTTGTGCTCTGCCAGGATCTATCGAAGATGCCCCACAAGGGTGCAAGGTAATTCTGAAAAACACTGATCCCAACCACAAGCGCGAGCGACTTGTTGCCGTCATCAATGCAGCCGATGTGAATTCGCACGCTGACTTGGCCCTGCCGCGCTCATCTTGCCACATAAAGATGACTTCCCTTTCAGTCGAGGGTTTGCGCCAGGCCTTCTTAGACCCCTCTTCCCGCATCCGGTTAAGCCAAGCCGAAGTGGCGGAGCTTCATACCGAATTCGTCGCCATGTCGTGGGAAGGCGGATTTTTGGATGGAACCCGCTTGCACTTCAACGGTAATCTGAATGTCCTAATCGGCGGTCGAGGCACCGGAAAATCCACGGTCATCGAAAGCCTGCGCTATGTCCTGGCGCTTGACCCGCTTGGCGAAGAGGCTGGCAAAGCCCATCAGGGCGTCGTGCGCCAGGTGTTGAAACCTGGCACAAAGGTATCCCTGCTCGTTCGCGCCCACCATCCGGCCAAGCACGATTACACCATTGAGCGGACGGTTCCCAACCCTCCTGTCATCAAAGACGAGGCAGGGAACGTGCTGAATCTGTCGCCTCGCGACGTTGTGCCAGGCGTCGAGGTTTTCGGCCAGCACGAGATTTCTGAGCTGACCAAGAGCCGTGAAAAATTAACCCTTTTACTTGAACGATTCATCGAGCATGATCCGAACGCTGGCGCACGAAAATCCAAGCTGCGGCTTGATCTTGAGAAGTCCCGCGCCCGCATCGGCAGTCTGCAAAAAGAGATCAAGCAAGCCGACGAACGACTTGCTCTTTTGCCTGGGCTAGAAGAGACCCAGAAACGCTTTAAGGAAGCTGGGCTTGAGGAAAAACTGAAGGAAAAGAGCCTTTTGGTGCGTGAGGAACGCATCTTGACTGCCATGAAAGAACGCTTGGCCCCATTCACGGAAGCCCATAATGGGTTTCAGGAAATCCTGCCGGTCGATATGGCCTTCCTAGGCGACAAAGCTATGGAAGGCCTACTAAATGCCGGCCTTCTCTCTGAAGGGAATGCAATACTACAACGCTTCAGCACACAGATGCAGAATATCTCCGGCCAAATAGCGAAGGCTGTTGCTGATACCGACGCGGAAATAGCTGCGTTGCGCACTAGGTGGGATGAGAAGCGCCAAGTGGCCGAGACCACCTATCAGAGCAAATTGCGCGAGCTGCAAAAAGACAAAATCGACGGTGACGAATTCATCAAACTGCGCCGACAGATCGAAGAACTTCAGCCCCTGCGCGAACGTAAAGATATTCTTAACCGAGACCTTACGGCTAACCTCGCCGCAAGACGTGCCCTAATCGATGAATGGGAGAATCTTCAAGCAGAAGAATATCGTCGCTTGGAAAAGGCCGCGAAGAAGGTATCCAAGAAGCTGGGCGGCCGTGTCCGTGTCGAAGTCGCAATGGGCGGCAATCGGGAGCCGTTGGAGAAGCTGCTGCGTGATGAAATCGGCGGGAATCTTGCTGCCCTGCTCGAAAAGCTGCGCACCCGTGACAGCCTTTCTTTGCGCGAGCTGGGCCAAGCTTGCCGCGACGGCAAGGAGGCACTTATAGCAAGGTTCTTTGCACCGCCAGCGGCGGCTGAGCGCATTGTTCAGGCAGGCCCAGACTTCGCCATGCGTGTCGAAGAGCTAGAGCTGGCGGCTACCACCAAGATCGAGCTGAATACGGCCGCCGAAGGCGACCCCGAAAACTGGCAGACCCTTGAGGGCCTTTCGACCGGCCAGAAAGCCACGGCTGTCCTGCTGCTGCTGCTTCTGGAATCCGAGGCCCCCCTTGTCGTCGATCAGCCGGAAGACGATCTCGACAACCGCTTCATCACGGATGGTGTCGTGCCAACCATGAAAGATGAGAAGCGCAAGCGCCAGTTCGTGTTTTCCACACACAATGCCAACATACCCGTGCTGGGCGATGCGGAGCTGATTATCGGCCTATCGACCGGATCGCTCAATTCGACTGTCCAGGGGCGTGTCAACAGAGGCCACATGGGATCGATAGATCTTCAGCCGGTTCGTGAGATGGTGGAAGAAATCCTCGAAGGTGGCAGAACGGCGTTTGAAATGAGACGCCAGAAATACGGATTTTAGCCATGACCATGATCCGCACAGAACTACTCGAAATCATCAAAAACGGCGAAAACTCAGGCGTAGAATTCAAGCGCGACGATGTTACAAACATCAAGATTGCCAAGGAGCTTGTCGCGCTTTCCAATTTTTCCGGCGGCCTGTTGCTGCTTGGGGTTGAAGATGACGGAACGGTCAGCGGCATTACGCGAGAGGGATTGGAAGAGTGGGTTATGACGACGTGCCGCGATAAAATCAGGCCGGCGGTCATCCCCTTTTTCGAAGTTATAAAGGACGTTGAGCCTGAGAAAGACATTGCTGTTATCAAGGTATCGCGGGGAATGGACGTTCATACCCTGTGGCACGACAATAAAAATTTATATTACATCCGAGTTGGCAGTCAGAGTCGTGAGCCTTCCCCAGAAGAGCTGGCGCGTCTTTTCCAGCAAAGGGGAGCTGTTCGCTCCGAGCTGACCCCAATTGCAGGCGCAAAATTCCTCGACCTCGATATTCGACGCCTAAAAGATTATTTCATCCGTGTTCGTGGGCAGCTTGAACTTGTTCCAGCCGATGATGATGAAGAGGGTTGGAAAACATTGTTGACCAATACCGAATTTATGGGAGAAGACAGCATCAATGTTGCCGCCATCTTGCTTTTTGGCCGCCAACCGCAACGCTTCCTTCCCCAGGCATCAATCAATGCCGCTGCTTATCCTGGTAAGGAAAAGGACTATGCCGCCCATGAACGGGCGACCATCAAAGGCCCTCTTACGGCGCTGTTCTCTTCAGGAGGCGGAGATCGACCGCAAATCGTCGAGACAGGCCTGATCGAGCAGGCTATCGAATTCGTGGCGCGAAACACTGGTAAGACCGCCCGCATTAATGCGGGCGGTCAGCGAGAGGATATTCCGACATATCCGCCGGAAGTTATCCGTGAGGCTATCGTCAATGCCGTCATTCACAGGGATTACCGCCTGTCTGGCAGCGACATCGAGTTGACCATCTATGAAGACAGAATCGAGATTATTAGCCCTGGCAGGCTTCACAATGGAATTACGCCAGAAAGGATGCGCGCCGGTTGCCGTGCATCCCGTAATCAGCTCATCAGGGACACGATGAGCGACTACAAGTATATGGACAATTCAGGGCTAGGTATCCCCCGCAAGATTATTCCCTTGATGAAGCGTAATAACGGCACCGACCCTTCGCTTGCCGAGAGCGACGAGCGATTCACCGTGACCCTCTGGCGCGGTAAGCCAGGTCAAGGAGAGTCGGCAGTCCCATTCCTCGAAGGAGATCGAGTCAAACACGTTCTTTTCGGTCTCGGCACCGTCACAACCGATCCAACGGCGTCCTATGGTTCGAGCGAAGATTATCGCTCAGTCGTCTTCAAAGGCTGGGTCGTTACAGTCATCTTCGATAAGCCGGACGGGATTGAACGTAAGCTCATGGACAGCCACCTGACACTTGTCGAACGACCGTAAGCCAGATCGGCCTTAGGGTTTCAGCACCTCCCTGCCCCAAGCGTAACCACACAGCGGGGCATTGGCACGTTTATGGCCCGAAGCCGCCTGTCATTCAACCCCCGCCCGCTCCGTTCGCTTCGCTCCCGTGTAAGGGGCATGATTGTCAGCCTATTGGCTTCAGCCCTTTGAACCGTTGCCCCCGCAGTGGGGGTTACGCAAAAAGGAGCAGAAAAATGAATCAGAAAACCCTTACCAAAGCCGACCTGGCACACTTCACTGGCAGCGAACAATGGTATCGTCACGGCCTAGCGCGGAATGTCCTTTATACCGAAGGCGCGCAATACGTCGCCGAGCATGGCGGAGCCTACTGGCTGATTGATGAAATCGCTTTCGGTCAAGCTGAGTCTGCCGTCGCCGCTGAGGAATTCCAAGTTTGGCGCTTGGTCGTCAATACCGACCAGACCGCCACTCTCACCTGTGATGATGGTAACGACCGCGTGGTGTTCACCAAGCAGATCGAATATACCGACTTCCCGCTTCCCGAAATCCGCTTTTATTTCACCAACAGTATCATTCTTTTACCGAGCGAGTATTAGCTGCCGGAAGTTGCCGCCCAAGGCATTGCCTTAGGTGGCAACTCTCAATTTTAGATGTCCCGTTAAACGGTCGTTTAACGGGACACTACCGCCCTACCCTTTTTATCCCTCAAAACACCCATAAAACTGTTCCGTTTTGTTGTCTCATAAATCAATGTCCCTTAAACTTATCGAGTGCGCTAATAAATAGGACAATTATCAAATAAGACTTGCATTACCCATTCAAAACATATACAGTAATGTATATGAAACAAGATTCTATGGTACGCACACAGGTCTATCTATCCAAGGAACAAGAGCAAGCTCTCAAGTCCCTTGCCCTCACCTCTGGAACACGCCAAAGCGAGCTTATTCGTGAGGCGGTTGATTTACTGCTGTCAGAAAAAAACGCCTTGCAAGGCCAGTGGAAGCAAGCCTTGCATGACATGAAAGGCATGTGGTCGGATGATGAAAACGCTGAGCAGCGTATGCAAGCCATTCGCGAGGAGTTTGATCGTTAGGAATGGCACATTACCTTATAGATACCTGCATCTTAATTGATTTTTTCCGCGGCAATGAAAAGGCTGCGCAGTTCTTGGAAGGATTGGAGACCCCTCCTTTCCTATCAGCCCTCACCGTTGCTGAACTATATGCAGGTGTTCGAGAAGGCAAGGAACGCACCTTGCTTGATAATCTGGTGCAGCATTTTCCTGTGATCCCTTTAAATGATGAAGCCGCCATTAAAGGCGGCCTATATCGGCGGCAGTATGGAAAAAGCCACGGTGTTGGCATTGTTGACGCGCTACTTGCTTCTTCTGCTGAATGCAAAAACCTTGTCCTTGCCACATGTAATGTAAAACATTTTCCCATGATGGAGAGTGTGTATTGTCCTTATTAAGCAAAGAAGAAACAGGCGCACTCTACGGTTATGCGCGAGTCAGTACAGGCGATCAAGACTTGGCCTTGCAGCTTGATGCCTTAAAAAATGAAGGCTGTAATGATAAGAATATCTTTACCGATAAAATTTCTGGCGCAACATCGCAGCGCGTTGGCCTTGATGCCTGCCTATCCCAATTAAAAAAAGGAGATACCCTCCTCGTCTGGAGACTGGATCGGCTTGGTCGTTCCATGCCTCATTTGGTAAGCCTCGTTGAAGAATTGCGGCAGCGCGGTATCGGGTTTCGTTCTATCTGTGACGGTGCTATTGATACCACCACAGCAAGTGGTGAACTGGTATTCAACATCTTCTCATCCCTCGCCCAGTTTGAACGGCGGCTTATTCAGGAGCGCACACGCGCAGGGCTTGAAGCTGCCAGAGCCAGAGGAAAAACAGGTGGCCGCAGGCCATTAGACCCTAATAATCCCCGTGTAAAAATGGCCAAAACTTTGCATGAAGATAAAGGACTGGATGTGAAAGAAATCTGCAAACAAATGCAGATTTCACGCAGTACGTTCTATAGATTGGTAAATGTAAAGGATGCTGCGAAGATTCAGCCGTAAATGTACGTTAGGCGGTTAATCCAATAAGAGCCGTCTCAGAAAACGGAAAATGAAGCACGCTAAGCCCGGTTTGCTATCCGCATCCGCATGACCCGCGCTGCTGCTGGATTGGCGGGCACTTCACCGAACCAAACGAACAGAACACGCAGCAGTCGCCCGGATTGGGGCGCAGCAGCGCCCTGCAATGGCTGCACTCGTAGTAGAACTGGCAAGCATCCGTAGGCATGGTTTCTTGCTTGGCAAAGCCGCAGTGCGGGCAGGTCAGAACGGACTCAAGAACAATGTCACTCATCATCGCGACTTCTGCATGGTGGACGGGTAGCCCGCGTTTGTTGTTGCCTTGGTCAGTGCCTCCGGCTGAGTCTTGTCGGAGTCATAGGTGACTGTGGCCGTTTTCTTGTCGAAATCGACTTTGACGGTATCCACGCCAGACACTTTTTCAAGCGACTTCTTGACCGTGATCGGGCATAGCTCGCACGTCATGTTTTTCACATCGAGCGTGACGGTTTTTGGGGTGGCGGCCAGCGCTGCTAGGGGCAAGGCAACGAGGGCAGCAATTATCAGTAGTTTGCGCATGGAATTTCCTTTCAGTAGAACAACGGGGCCAGCCATGGTACGGCCAACAGTCCGAGCAACAGGGCGGCAACAACCCAGAATGTGAGTCGTTGCCGTTTGAGCGTGCTTGGATCGGCGCAGGGCGTACCGGGTGCGCAGACTTGCGGCACCAGGTAAAGCTTGCGGAAGGCTAGTCCGAGAAACAGAAGCATCAAGCCAATGAAGATGGGCCGGTACGGCTCCATCGCCGTCAGGCTGCCAACCCATGAGCCGCCGATGCCGAGTACCAGCAGCATGAGCGGGCCGACACAGCACACCGATGCGCCGATAGCGGCCAGTACGCTCGCGATTAACGAGCCTTTTCCGGTGAGTTGTGCCATGCCTATTTTCCTTGAATTTATTTGCCCAAGTGTTACTCTATATCCCGTACCTAAGTACGGAATCAAGGAGAATTTGATGGCGGCAGAACTGACTATCGGCAAGCTAGCGGAAGCTGCCGGGGTGAACATAGAAACAATCCGCTACTACCAGCGGCGCGGACTGCTGGAGGAGCCAGTGAAGCCGCCGTATGGTCATAGGCGCTACTCAGCGAACGAGGCTAAGCGTGTGCGTTTCATCAAACGAGCGCAGGCTCTAGGGTTCACATTGGCCGAAGTTGGCGGTTTGCTGACGCTGGATGAGGCATGCGCCTGTACGGAGACGCGAGCGCTGGCCGCTCGCAAGCTGGGATTGATCGAACAGAAGATTTCCGATCTTACCGCCATGCGGCAGGTGCTGGGCGGATTGGTGCAACAGTGCGATGCAGGTGACGGCGGAGCGGATTGCCCGATCATTAATGTGCTGGCCGGGGAATAGTTTCCGGTTTGGCTACGGCTTCAATCTGACAGGTTCACCCCTAGCGTACTTTATTCTCCGTTTTCTGAGGGAGCTCCCCCAATAAGACCTGTCACTTCACACCAAAATGGCTCCCTTCTAGCACTTTGGAATATGTTTTCCTTCTCAAGGAATAAAAATTCTATTATCCGAACTGAGAATTAAGTTGATTGTATGCCCTGCCCTACTCTCTGTTTTTTTATTTTGTGCGTAAGCTGCCGCAGTTGGCAAAGCTTTAATCTCCTCCCCCGCATTTCTATCAGCAAATCCATCCGGCCATTTAAGATAAATGCACCATATTGACGATGTACATCAAAGGTGAATATCTATATTCTGCTATTAAAATAACATGGTGTTTTAATATTAAAATATCAGAAAACTGTGATATTTAACGATTATGCTATCGTAATATTATAATTCTATGATATTCGAGTGTTATGATAATGGGGTATTGAGCTATTGGAATAGTGTGATATTGTGTTATCTAAATAATGAAATATTAAGGAGTTCACAATGAAGATTTGGACGATCACTAACCAGAAGGGCGGGGCAGGTAAAACCGTGCTTGCAACAAATCTTGCCGTAGAAGGAAGCAGAGCTGGTTTAAAGACACTTTTAATCGACCTTGATCCACAGCAATCGGCCACAAAATGGTGGGAAGCACGGGACGCTGAAACACCTTTGCTAATTAAGTGCCTGTATAACCAGCTCATAGATAACTTGAATTCTGCGCAGCAACAAGGCTTTGAACTGGTTATTATCGACACAGCGGGAAGGGAAGGTCTGAAACACATAGAAGCAATTGAGAGAGCGACTTTTGCTATCATTCCATGTCAACCCTCTCTTGATGATTGCCGCAGTGCGTTGCCAACAGTAGATATTATCAAGAATACCAAAACTCCCTTTGCCTTCATCATTACTCGTTGTCCTTCAAGTGGTGACGATTTACAAGAAGCAAGAAATAGCCTTTCAACTATTGGTCTTGTCTGCAATACACCAACGATGGAGCGTAAATGCTACAAGCGTGCTTATGCAGAGAATCTTAGCGTTTGCGAGTACGACGCTAATGATAAAGGGGCAGGGGAGATAAAAGCCATTTTCGACTGGATACATAGCAAAGAGAGCCGCTTGGAAAACACGCAATTAACGAGAGCAGTGGGGTAGGGCATGGCTAAAAGAAAAGCATCGTTAGGACTTGGCGCAGTTTTCGAAGAAAAAGAAGAAAACGAAATCATTGAGGTTGCTCCGCCTGTGCAATTAAAACCGACAGCAAGCAGGGCAAGTACAGCAACGACTAAAAAGAAACAATCAATACCAATTTACGTTGACCCGCTTTTACATGAGGCCTTGCATGTTTTGGTATTCTCAGAACGGCACAAGAAAACAAGTTTTCAAACATTATTTATAGAAGCGCTTGATCTTCTTTTAGAGCAACGTGGCTTGCCTTCAGTTGCAGAGCTTTCTAGTGGCGAGAAAACTATAAATCTATAATATTAAGATATTGCAGCATTATAATATCTTAATATTAATGTCATGTAACTTTATGACATAAAACGTATTTGTACTTTCTTTTTTTCGAGAGCTTATGAGATGACAGAACGAAAAAATCCAGAGAAGAAGCCACCAAAAGAACCAATAAAAAGCGTTCAATTTGATCTGTTCTCGCAATTTGTAGCTAACGATAAAAGTGAAGTTTCAAACACAGTGGAATATTGGGAGAGCATCCCGAAATATTTTCTGACGCCTAAGCAAATAACCAAACTAAGAACAATTGACGGGCTGGCAAAGCCTTACGAATGGGATTACACCGTTAAAAATATGGAAGGGCGTGTATTACCTTGTAAATCGGAAATACAGCCTGCTTTGATCAAACAAGAAGACGGAAACTATAAGGCTTTTTTCCCCACGAAGGCGGAAGAAACAATAGAGGAAGTTCTAAAAAAGATATTCACAGACCAACAATATGGAATACATGATCCGCAAAATTTAGAAAGCTGGGTGAAGTTTAGCTATAGCATGATCAGACGCGAGCTTTATCGTATGAACTGCGGGCGCACTTATGAAGAGATAAAACTCAGTTTAGAGATAATGAGCAAATGTATTTTGACAGTATGGGAAGGGAAGAAGGAAGTATATACAGGGGCAATTTTGCAAAACTATTGTAGAGTTGATCGTGAAAAATATTTAGAAGATACGGATGCGTTACATGTTGCTCAGCTTCCTGTTTTTCTTTCCCACGCGCTTAATACCTTGCAATATCGACAATACAATTATTTGCGCTTTATGGATTTCAAGGAACAATTGACGCGCTATCTATATAAAAAGCTTATTAATCGTTTTATCCAGGCCAGTTACATGACTGAATATTCTTTTATGTATTCAGATATAAAACAAGCAAGTGGCTTATTGCAGCAAGAAAGAGAAAGAGACAACAGAATTAAGGTGACATCGGCCTTTGAAGAATTACAGGAAAAGGGCGTAATTCTTAGCTGTGAAGTAGATGAGCGTAAAGAAGGACGCACGATAGTAGAAGTAAAATATACGGTTAAGGCTGCGCCTGATTTTATCAAAGAACAAAAGGCCGCGAACAAACGCGCCACCGATGCAGAAAGACAAGCCCTGAATTCAGGCATGCTTCTTGTGGATAAGTAAAGCTAAGGTAGGCAGGATAACCCGCGCTTAGTAGGCAGCATAACCCGCGCATGTAGGCAGCATAACCCGCGTTAAGTAGGCAGCATAACCCGCGCTTAGTAAAACTCTCTGTATTTTGATCATTCAAAAAGACTTCTAATACCTATTAAGTAGGCAGGATAACCCGCACATAAAACAAAAAGTAGGCAGGATAACCCGCGCATGTAGGCAGGGTAACCCGCGCTTAAGACAAAAAGTAGGCAGGGTAACCCGCGCATAAGGTCAGAGTAGGCAGGATAACCCGCACTTGGATCAAAAATAAATCTGTAATTATTTGATTTTGATAAATTTTATTTCTATCTGAGAATCCCTATTCTTTTCTTCTTTTAATCATATTATATATATTAGTCTTACTTGATCATGGCTGTGGAAATGTGGATAACACAATTCCTATGATTTTAAAGATACCTACCTATTAAGATCGCTTACGCTCACAATTTTTAGGGACTTATCCCTCTTGGCCTGTGCCCAATTCACCCACCAGAATATTCCCCAATAATAAAACATGGTTTTTCAATAATTAGCAAAAATCTAAAAACCAAAAACGTTCAGCAAAAAATAAAGTAGGGTTAAGCGATTATGATTGGCCATTCCTAGCAAATTCAAATAAACAAACATCGCAAAAAAACGCACTTCTGGTAAAAGGGCAGGGAAAATTTTTTTTATGTACATATGACAGGATCAGCAAAATGCTCTCCAAAATGGGCGAATGGACAGTGCCGAGATAAAATAAAGCAAACTATGATCTTGGATAGGCAGATAAGCGACACAAAAGGCCGCTGAAGCCCATAAAACTGTTTTTAGATGGTTGAGCGGCACAAAAAATTTTCAGCGCGTTACAGAACAGAATATAAGGGGAAAAATAGTGTGCGGGAGGGGCTTTCTGCAAGCTGATCTATAAATCAAAATGATGAAACAAAGAAAACGATATTAAGGCCGAAACGCCGGTTGGATTTTCTTTATTTTAGATTGCGCTTGTATTTCCTGTATGCAACGTGCTTTCTGCTTGCGTTCTTCAATTTTGCGTTGACGATCATTGTCGATTAAAACGGTCAAGAGCATTAACCAAAATAAGCTAAAAACCGGATTATTGGATGATTCATTGTTAAATACGGGTTTCAGTGAGTACATTTTCTCTGCTCCTCTTTTCAGAACCCGACCTGTCCGGGCCTTTCTGACCGCCACAAGAGGTACTCAGCACTAAAACGCACCTTCTCAGGCCGTAACGCAGAGGAGGAGCTTCCGCTTGCGGTTTAAACGTGCATGAGTGCTAAAAGTGGCATTTAAGAAGGAGCGGCGAGGGCAGGGGGCTAAAAAACAGAGAAAAACAGGCAGAAATTACACCTGGTTCTCAAAAAACCATCAATGACGCCATCGGTTTTTTTAAGACATGATCTGATAATCTAGAACCTATGGGATATTGCAGGAATGCAGCGCTGCTGGCACCGCAACGTCCACACAATAAAAATCAGGCGAGCCAAACAAGGTTTATCGAGTAATACACAGACCTTCCATCAAATAGCGTTTTTCCACCCTTTACGCTTATTAATCACGTCTCGCGCCTTATTCAAGGCTTGTGCTTTTTCCTTCGTCCCGCCCCGATCAGGATGAGCGGACATTATTGCGCGGCGATATGCCTTTTTGAAGTTTTTTTGCGTAAAATCTTCCTGTAATCCCAGCAATATCAACGCTTCAGTGTAGGCATCGGTTGTGTTTTGTCGATGTTGTCTTTGTTGCTGCTGTTGTTGTTGACGGTTCGCTTCTTCCCGCTTTTTACGTGTCTCTTCCTCACGGCGCCGGTTCTCAGCGTCTTCTTTCCTGGTCTGTTCTTCGTCTTTTCGCTGCGTTTCTTTTTCTTTATATGGCGGCGCTTCTTCTTCCGGTCGAGAGTTTTTTCTGCTGAATAAGGCCTTTATTCGCCGGATAGACCAGAACCAAATCCATTTCATTCCTTTCGCAAACCGAGGTCGCAACCAGTCTGCGCCGTCCATGATTTTTTTGAATAACCATAGACATATCGTAAAAACAATCTTTAAAATATCGACAAAAAAATAGACCGCGCAACAATAAATCAAGTATAGGATAAGAAGGCCACCAAAAATATCCATATACCCTTACACAGTAATTGAACAACATGCGGATATCGTTATTCCAGCTCTTTTATTTATCAGTCCCAAGCGCCATCATCATTGTTTTTATCTTTGGCCGATGTCCTGACAACATCAGTTCTTACCCATTCTATTGCTTCACGGACTTCACGAAGTGAGTTATGGCACGGCCATTCCAGGCGGTTGACTAAAATAACCTGTTCAGCCCCGCCTTTGCCAAACCAGCCAAAAAGGCAATGGGTTTTTTCAAATGTTCCTGCGCCTTTTTCTCCTTTTTGCTGCCGGTTATTCCGTTCAAAATCTGTATCTGGATGCCTGTCCACCGTGATATGCTTTAGCTGTGATAACGGTCGTTCTAATTCCAGGCTGCCGTTAACAAAAACACGAAATTCATTGCGGCCATAATCCAGCTCAATGTCTCTTTTTTTCTCCCTTCTGAGAGGGCCGGATTCTTTCGCCCAGATTCCCATTGCAGGCAAGCCGCAGAAAAGAATGATTAAACCTAATCCTGGATGGTAATTCCTACTGATAAGGATCAATCCAACAAAGGCACCTAATAGTGCAAATAAGACAAAGAATCGCTCCAAACCTGTCATAGATTCTAGATTGCTAAAGGCAATGGTGTATATTTTACCGCTTGGGTCATCACGCTCATAAACATGCACACTAGGAAAGTCTGCCGGTGAGCTGATTATTCGTCCTTTATCCATTATGTTCGCAATGTCCTGAAGGCGTCATGTTTATCGTAATAGGCTCTTTGTAAAATCATCGGTCTGGCCCCGGCTCGTATGATCAATTGCCGTAGCTGCGGATCAGAACGGCCAAAAACCAGAGAGACCTCATCAGGTTCCATGACCGGGGTCGTTCGCGGGGCATAGCTTTCTCCTGTGGCTGCTGCACTTCGTGCTCCTGGTGTAACATCGGATTTTGAGAGCTGCTCTATTGTGGTTGATCCAAGCCGCCTTGAAACCCATTCAAGTGTGGTCAGATCGTTATTACCAAAAAACTGGAGGACTCCCGCATTGCCCATGAAGGTTTCCCATCTATCCTTATAGAGCGCTTTGAGTTGCCCTAAATCCTGCAAAATTGGCCATAGCTTTACGCCAAATCCTGCGATTTGTCCTGCCGCGTCCTCAATCTCTCGCATGTGGCCAAGGGCTGCAAATTCATCCAGGACAAATAATACCGGACATCCAGCGGATGGTGTACCAGGTGTTCTTTCCATGGCTTGCAAGGCCAGATTTATAAATAACCGCAGCCACCTGCCGCACGTTCCAATATGGCGGCCAGGCAAACATAGATAAACGCTCATGGCCTCATTTTTTAAACCCGCCAGATCAAAGCTTTTTCCTTGCAATGAGGTTTCAATTTCTGGAAAATGAAACGCTTTCAAATGTCTTCTGGCTGTTGAAAGCACGGAACCTCTTTCTCGTTCCGGTCTATCAAAAAAATCCGCTGCGGCACGTTTTACTGCATTCTCCGTACTTTGTTTCATAAATTCCTCAAGCGCTTCCATGCCGCCCCAATCATCTTCTTCCTCGTTGCCGCCGGACAGTTCTTTTGCCGCTTCAATATCTCCCTGTGCGATCAGATTGCACACAGTAACCAGGTTTTTTCGGGCAGCAAATCGTGTGGCGGTTACGACTTCAAGAATTACGCCCTCAATCAATGTCTTGGCGCTATCATCCCAATGCGGGTCATTTCCTGATTGAATAACAAGGGCATCAGTAATGAGCGCCGCGTCTTCGATCATCGAAGCCTGAGTCATGTTCTTCAAGGGGTTAAATCCACTATAGAATTCTTGGGGTAGTTTTCCCCTGGTTGTATTAAACGGGTCAATGACGCAGATTTTCTGGGTTTTCGCCCGTTGTTTTGCCGTGGCCAGTGCCAATTCTCCTTTTGGATCAATTGCCAGGACTGAACCCTTATAACGCAACATATTGGGGATGATTGCAGAGCGTCCTTTTCCTGCACGGCTGCCTGCGATGGTTATTACATGACGATCATCTTTGATGCCGATTTCAATACCGCCCTGGGCATATCTTTCGTCGTTTTCATCCAGTTTTATATTCGCGTTGATAACACCCAGAAAAAGTTTGTCAGATGTGAATTGCAGGTGCGGATTTTCCGTGATCTTTTCGGGTCTGGCAAATTCAGAGGCAGGGGCAGCCATTTGCTGTGCCGTCATACCAGGGATTCCCCGCTTTATATGTTTGAAGATATCGTTCATTGCCAACTCCATCCCTCATTTTTATAAGATGTAATCTTACGCTAACCTGAACTTTTGTTGCCGATCTGCCACATTGTCTGCTCGCAGGGTCAGCGGCTTTGAAACACAAAGTTAGCGAAGGCGCGGAAAGAGCAAACTTCATCGTTGCTTTGGTTATTTGGTTCCGTGCTGCATCAAGTTTTTGCTTTCCTTATCTTCGATCCGGCTGAGCCTGCTGTGATACGAGCGTGTTCATTTTGCTGTGCATATAACGGGTGCATTTAAACAAACGACACCAAAGTCCCATAGGATTTTTTTCAACACCACAGCTGACGTGGCTTTGAACCAAATCAGAGCTTCCCAATTTTAGTCCGATTTCCAGTCCGGATTTTTGGGAAC